>JASBZN010000027.1 GCA_029983435.1 Urinicoccus sp.
AGGGAACTCGGCAAAAGACTCCCAGTGAGCTAGACCAACAGTGGCCCATGGTTCGGGAAATTTTAGATAAGATGAATATTATCACTTTAGATAGCCCCATTTATGAGGCGGATGATATTGCAGGGACTCTTGGAAAATTAGCCAGTGACAAGGGGTATGAGGTAGCCTATTTAACAGGAGATCGAGACTATCTCCAGCTCATTGACGAAAGGTCTTCTGTGTATTTAACTAAAAAGGGAATTACAGACACCAAATGTTATGACCTAGACCAATTAAAAGAAGAGTATCAGTTAAGTCCAGAACAAATGATAGACTTAAAGGGTTTAATGGGAGATAGTTCTGACAATATTCCAGGGATTTCTGGTATTGGAGAAAAGACTGGATTAAAATTGCTCCACCAATATGGAACTATGGAAGTTATGTACCAACACGAAGAAGACCTAAAGGGGAAGACAGGAGAAAAAATCAGGGACCAAAAAGCTCAAGCCTTTTTATCCAAAAAGTTAGGCACTATTTACCGACAAGTACCCTTGGACCTAGGCTTAGAAGACTTAGCCATAAAAGAATATGACTATGAGGCCTTAAGAGATCTGTACAACAAGTATGAATTTACCACCCTCTTAAAGCGACTTCCCAACCAATACCAAGAAGTGGAATTAGAAGACCAAGCGAAAGCCATGGGCTATGAAGTTTTAGATGGAAAGAAGCTAGAGGAAGTAATAGGGTCGAAGGATTTTGCCTTTTTTTTCTTACAAGAAGGGCCTGTCTATCGAGGATATACCCCCCACCTTTTGGCAGTAAAAACTAAGGAAGAAAAGACCTATATCCTAAAGGGACCTTTAGCCAAAGAGGATCTAAAGACCTTGTTTGAAAGTCCTACTAAAAAGTTTACCCATGAATTGAAAGAGGCTTGGACCTATTTATTAGACCAAGAAATTCAGGGGAAGAATCTCCTTTTTGATACAGAAATTGCCCAGTATTTAATTAACCCTGGACAAAGCGATTATTCCATGGAGAAACTTTACCAAGACTACTTTAATGAAAAAATGGATTCATTGGAAGAAATTTTAGGCAAAGGAAAGAAGAAAAAAGCCTTTAAAGATGGAAAACAAGAAGACCTTTACCACTATGCTTCTTTGGTGTGTGAGGGTGTTTGGCGGCTAAAAGAAATTCAAGAAAAAAAGCTAGAAGAAAGTGAAATGACTCATCTTTTCCAAGATGTGGAGCTTCCTCTGTGTGAAGTGTTGGCGTCTATGGAATTAGTTGGAGTAAAGGTAGATGCCGAAGTTCTAAAAAAGATTGACCAAGAAATTTCTGGTGAAATTGAAGACTTACGGGCTTCTGTTATGAAAGATGCAGGAGTAGACTTTAACTTAAACTCTCCTAAACAATTGGGGGAAGTCCTTTTTGAAAAAATGGGCATGCCAGTGATTAAAAAGACAAAAACAGGTTATTCTACTTCTGTAGAAGTCTTGGAAAAACTCCGAGATCAGGGAGAAATCATTGATAATATCTTACGATACCGGTCCTTAACTAAGTTAAAAAGCACCTATCTAGAAAGCTTGGCAGACCTTATTGGTCCAGATGGAAGAATCCACTCTACCTTTCAGCAAACCAATACAGCGACAGGTCGAATTTCCAGCAATGATCCAAATTTACAAAACATTCCCATCCGAACTAAGGAAGGTCGATTAATTCGAAAGGCTTTTGTAGCAGAAGAAGGGGCTTGCTTTGTAGACGGAGACTATTCCCAAATCGAGCTACGTATTTTGGCTCATATTTCTAAAGATCAACATATGCTAGAGGCTTTCCAAAGAGGAGAAGATATTCATCGGCGGACAGCAGCCCAAGTCTTTCACAAAGAGGCACAAGAGGTTACAGACCTAGAGCGACGTCAGGCCAAGGCTGTAAATTTTGGGATTGTCTATGGAATTAGTGACTATGGCTTATCTCGAGACTTAAATATTCCTAGAAAAGAAGCCAAAGAGTACATTGGCCGCTACCTAGCCAATTTTGATGGTGTTCACCACTTTATGGAAGAGATTGTTGCTTTAGGAAAAAAACAAGGCTATGTGGAAACCATCTTCCATCGGCGAAGGTATATTCCAGAACTGAAGGCCAAGAATTTTAACATTCGGTCCTTTGGGGAAAGAATTGCCTTAAATACACCAATTCAAGGGTCGGCAGCAGACATCATTAAAATTGCTATGGTGAAAGTCTATCAAACCCTTAAAAAGTCCAAAACGAAGGCAAGGTTAATTTTACAAATCCATGATGAGCTGCTCCTGGAAGTAGAGGAGAAATATCAAAAGGAATTAGAAAAAGAATTAGTGGATTTAATGGAATCTGCAGCAGATTTAGATATTCCATTATCAGTGGATGTATCCAGTGGGAAGAGTTGGTATGAAACAAAATAAAGTTATTGGCTTAACTGGAGGGATTTCCTCAGGGAAGTCCCTAGTAACAGCCTATTTAAGAGAGAAAGGCTATCCCGTCTTAGATAGTGATGAAATTGCAAAAGATCTCCAAAGAGATCCTATGGTTCTTAAGGGGTTAAATGAGCTTTTTCCTGGTTCAGTAAAAGAGGGAAAATTAGACCGAGACCAAGTGGGTCAATTGGTTTTTTCCAATAAAGAAGCCAGGGCAAAATTAGATGCCTTTATGCATCCCTTGGTTTTTTCTGTCCTTTCCAGGCAAGTTAAGGAACTTTCTGGACTGGTATTTATTGATATGCCCTTGATGATAGAAACCTTAAAAGACCAGGGAGATCTGTCTTATGATGAGATTTGGTTGGTTTGGGTCCCTAGAGAAATTCAAATATCTAGGCTTATGAAACGAGATGGGATTTCTAGGGACTATGCCATTAGAAAGATTGACGCTCAGCTACCTTTAGAGGAGAAAAAATCTTATGCTAGTCTTGTTATTGACAATAGTCAAGGACCAGAAGAAACCTTAAAGCAAGTGGAGGAAGAGTTAAAAAGATTATGCGAAAATACCTATTAGTGATTCTTTTAGCCCTATTGACCCTTACGTCCTGTCAAATGTCTTCGGATATTAAAATAAAAGAAATTTCTGAAGACGAGCTGGCAGATATGGGGCCAGTGGAGGGTGGTAATTTAGAAATTCCCCTGACCCATATGGATACGGTAAACCCTTTACTCACTAAAAATACTGATTACTTTTATTTTTCAAAAATGATGTTTGAATCCCTCTATGTGCCAGATGCCTTAGGGAACTTTCGTCCTTGCTTGGCAGAGCACCATGAAGTGTCAGAAGATGGGTTAACTCTATCTGTAACGTTAAAGAAAGATCTTCGTTGGCAAGATGGTCAGCTCCTTACAGCTCAAGAAGTGGCAGATACCTTTAACGCGATTTTGGACCTCCCAGCAGATAATTCTTATGTTAACCTTATTCGTCATAGCATTGGATCTTGTAATAGTTTTTCATCAAAAGCAACGGTTCGAGCAGTGGCCTTTGATGAGAGAAATATCGACTTTCAAATGGATAAGCCCTATCGCAATGTTCTTCAGATGCTTACCTTTCCTGTCTTGCCTAGCCATCTCTTAAGTCAGGAAGACCTAATTTCAGAAGAAAACTTCCCTATGATTGGGTCAGGACCTTTCCGCTACCTTTCAGGAGATACTCTCAAGCGGTGGTCTTTGGAAAAAAACCCCAATTATTGGGGAAATCCCCCCTATATCGATAAAATCCAGGGGAAGATTTTAGATGGAAAAGACCAGGGAACCAACGCTTTGGAAACAGGGCAAGTAGACCTATCTATTAACAACGGTTACGATTGGGACCGGCATACTAATTCCAGCCGGATTCAAGTGGAAGAGTTTCCAACCAATGAAGTGGATTTTCTGGCCATCAATATGGGAAAAGAGAAATTTCAAAATGCCAGTGGAAGAGCTCTGAGACAAGCCATGGCTAGAAGTATCAATAAAGCGAGAATTATTGATTCTCTTTGCTTGGGGAAGGCTGTGGAAGCCAGTTCTTTCATTCATCCCAAATCCAAGTATGGCGAATATTTAGATCATTCTATTTATTATAATGTTCAAACAGCCAGAGATATTATGAAAAAAGCTGGTTTTAAAGAAAATGATCGGGGATTCTTTACCCTTCCCAATGGTCAAGAATTGCGGATTTCCATTACAACCAATTCCTTTCATTACAATAGAAAGGCAACTGTAGATTTAATCATTGATGATTTAAGGAGAATGGGAATTGATGCCTATGCAAATTATCTTCCTGTAGAAGATAAAAAAAATAAGGAAGATGGAAAGGTAAAAGAAGAATGGAAAGCCTACGAAAAGCAAATTCAAGATGGAAACTTTGACCTGGCTCTAGTAGGGATGCAGATGAGCCCCATACCAGATTTATCGAGTCTTTTGTATTCAGGAATGATTGGACAGAGCAACTTAAGTCGGTATGCAAATCCAGAAATGGACCAGTATTTAAAAAAATTATCCCTACGAGGTGTTGACGAAGATGAGAAAAATCTTTATAATGAAATAACTGGGTTATTTTACAGGGATTGTCCGTATATACCTCTTTACTATAAGCAAGGAGCTATTTTAAAGGATAAAAAGATTCGAAAAAGTTTAGAACCTTCAGTCTATGATCTCTATCATGGTCTATCGATATCTTATATTCCTAAAGAGTACCAGGATTAGCGGAGGTGCTGGAATCGGCAGACAGGCATGTTTGAGGGGCATGTGTGAGTCATCACGTGAGGGTTCAAGTCCCTTTCTCCGCACCAAAAAATAGCTTGTAATCATTTTTGGTTATGAGCTTTTTTATTAGTGTAGGCAAATATTTTTTTAACAAAGTCTATTCCGTAAGAGAAAACATACGAATTTAGTAACAGGCTTTTGGGAGCAGGTCCCTTAAAAGAGAATCGACACCTGCTGTCATCAGTAGACAGGTCTTTTGAGTCTTTTTGAATAAAGATGCTTTGATAAGAATATAGTGATGTAAAGGTTTCCAGACTTTAGACTTTACATAAAATCAAAGAGCTTTTTTTAAATCTCAATATACAAGGCCTGGTAAGAGTGTTATAATAAAACTAGTATAAAATGTTTAAAAATATTTTTTACGGAAGAAGCTTGAACTGAATATGAAGAGGTGAAGAGTATGAATTTAAAAAATCTCACGTTTTCCGTGGGAGGCGTTCACATGGATGAACATAAGTCTCTCTCAGAAAGCTGTCCTATCGAGCGATTAGATCACCCAAGTGTTGTGCATATTCCTATGAGTCAGCACATAGGAGCACCTTGCAATCCAACGGTGAAGGTTGGCGACCAAGTTAAAATAGGGCAAGTCGTGGGAACGTCTGATGCATTTGTATCTGCAGATGTGCATGCCAGTGTTTCTGGTGAGGTAATTGCTGTGGAAAAACGCTATACAGCGGATGGTCGTTACTGTGTATGCGTTTCGATTAAGAATGACGGAGAAAATTCCGTTGTAGAAGGGTTAGAGCCCTTTAAAGATTATGAGTCGGCAAACATTGACGACATCATAAGCTTTGTAAAAAAATCTGGAATTGTTGGGATGGGAGGAGCAGGTTTTCCTCTCCATGCGAAGCTGAAAAGTGAAGATCCCCTTTTAGATGTTGTCATCTTAAATGGAGCTGAGTGTGAACCGTACTTAACTTGTGACCATCGGATTATGCTTGAAAATGCCGAAGAAATCCTAGAAGGTTTAAATCTCTTTGCTGAGCTATATCATACCAAGGAAGCTTATGTGGCTATTGAAGAAAACAAACCAGATGCCATTGAAAAAATGGAAAAATTAATTAGTGAAAATTCTGACTGGAAGGACCTAAAGGTAGCAGGCTGTCAAACAAAATATCCTCAAGGGGATTCCAAACGTCTGTCTGAAGCTGTTATTAAGAGAATTGTTCCTCAAAATGGTGTAACAAATGATGTGGGAGTCTTCCTTACAAATGTAGGAACGACCTTAGCTTTTTATGAAGCCATTAAAAAAGGAATGCCTTCCTATGAACGAGTAATTACTGTAAGTGGTACTGGAATTGAAAATCCAAAGAATATTATGGTCCCTGTTGGAACAACTGTGGGAGAAATTTTAGACTTCTGTGGTGGCGTCAAAGATAACTTCGTTGAAATTGTCTGTGGTGGCCCCATGACTGGGAAATCTGTCTTTGATTTAGATAGTCCAATTACAAAAACAACATCTGGAATTTTGGTTTTCACTGAAGAAGAAAAACCAGAAGTTACAGAAACGCCATGTATTAAATGCTCTCGTTGCGTAGATCATTGTCCTGCAAATATCAACCCTACTGATATCAACGCTGCAATTTTACGGAACCGTGTAGACTTGGCAGAAGAATTTCATGCAGATCAATGTATGGAATGCGGCATTTGTTCATTTGTATGCCCAGCGAAACGTCATTTAACAGAATCTGTTAAATTGGCTAAACGTGAAATCCGCATGGGTACAAAGAAGTAGGAGGTAGAGATGGATAAAAATCTTAGAAACAGTGGAGACTATTTTGTATCTCTAGCACCACACATTCGTTCAGGTGATACAGTACAAAGAATTATGCTGGATGTTTTAATCGCGCTAGTACCAGCAGCGATTGCATCTATTTATTTCTTTGGATTTTACAGTTTGGCTATTATGGCTGTAGCGGTTGTTTCCTGTGTGTTATCTGAATATGTTTTTCAAAAGCTAGCGAAAAAACCCATTCAAATCAATGATTTGTCGGCGGTAGTAACAGGTATATTGTTAGCCTTTAACGTTCCTGCGGGAGCTCCATTATGGATGGTAGCTTTTGGTGGTGTTTTTGCAATTATTATTGTGAAAGAATGTTTTGGTGGTATTGGCGGAAACTTTATGAACCCGGCTCTAGCTGCTCGGGTTATGTTAATGGCATCTTGGCCACAACTCATGACAACTTATATCCAACCAGATGGAACGACAGGTGCAACACCTCTTCAAATTCTTAAGGGAAGTGAAGGAACTCTTCCAACGGTAATGGATATGTTTACAGGAAATATTGGTGGTGTTATCGGTGAAACTTGTGCCATTGCCTTGTTATTAGGTGGAATTTATTTAATTATTCGTAAGGTAATTGATTGGAAAACTCCAGTTATTTATATTATTTCAACAGCAATTTTCTTGCTATTATTTGGAGTAAAAGCCGACGTATTGGTTTACGAAATTCTAGGTGGAGGTTTAATCCTTGGTGCTTTCTTTATGGCAACAGATTATTCATCAAGTCCTATGAATGCTAAAGGAAGACTTATCTTTGCCATCGGTGCAGGTTTAATTACTGCAGTTATTCGTGCAAAGGGTGGTTTACCTGAAGGTGTTTCCTATTCCATCCTACTTATGAATGTATGTACGCCTTTAATTGATCGATTAACCGTTGGCGAAGCTTACGGTCCTAAGAAAGCATAAGAGGTGAACTAATGAAAGAAACTTTTCGTTTAGGAGCAATCCTGTTAATTATTGCGGCAATTTCTGGCCTAATATTAGCAGTTGTAAACTCTTATACATCGGATGTTATTGCAAAACAAGAGTTAGAAGCGACGTTAGCATCCTATAAAGAAATTTTTGGAGATAAAGCCGATAACTTTGAACCTTTGGATGAAGCAGAACTTACAAAATTACAAGAAAAATATCCAACGATTGCAGATGTCTTTTTTGCAAAAAAAGGTGAAGAAGTTGTAGGATATGGAATCAACTATTTGGCTTATGGCTATGGTGGTGAGTTCAAAAATGCTGTAGGTATTTTTAATGACGAAACCATGGCTGGCTTCCGAAACATCGGCAATAGTGAAACACCAGGATTTGGTAGTCGTATTACCGAACCTGAATACGCTGAAAGCTATGTTGGGAAATCTATTAAAGGTCCTGTAAAGGGAAATGTCTCACCAGAAGCTGATGATGAAGTTATGATGATGTCAGGAGCAACGATTACTTCAAAAGGAGCTCTTGAAGGAATCAATAAAGTTATTGATTTCTACCATGAAGAATTAGCAAAGTAGGAGGATTTCATGAGCTTAAAAAAAGTTTTAACAGATGGGATGTTTAAGAACAACCCCATATTTATACAATTGATTGGCTTGTGTTCCGCACTTGCCGTCACGAATACTTTAATGAATGCATTAGCTATGGGAGCCGCAGTTACTTTTGTTTTAATCATGAGCAATACTGTAGTTAGTGCACTTCGAAAAGTGATTCCAAATAAGGTTCGGATCCCAGCTTTTATTGTAGTTATCGCTACTTTTGTAACCTTAGTTGAAATGGTATTACATGCCTATGCTCCACCTATTTACGAAGCCCTTGGTATTTTCTTACCTTTAATTGTAGTTAACTGCTGTATCTTAGGGGAAGCAGAAGGATTTGCTTACCAAAATAAAGTTATCCCATCTTTAATTGATGGCTTAGGAACTGGTCTCGGCTATACAATTGCTGTATTGGCAATGGGTTTTGTTCGGGAATTATTTGGAGCAGGCGAATTATTTGGAATGCGCATTTTCCCAGAATCTTATCCTGGAATTGGATTTTTAGTTGCACCAGCAGGAGCCTTTGTTCTTCTTGGTTTCTTAATTCCAGCTTTTCGTAAAATAATTGATAAGAAAAAAGAAGCCTAGGAGGAAGAGATGTTAAATTCAATATTTGTTATATTAATTGGAACAATTTTAGTTAATAACTATGTCTTCGCTCAATTCTTAGGGATTTGTCCTTTCTTAGGTGTTTCTTCTAAAGTTGAAACTTCTGTGGGAATGAGTGTAGCAGTAACTTTCGTTGTTGTCTTTGCATCGGCAATTACTTGGGTTCTTCAACGTTTTATCTTAGATGTTTTTAATCTAGGGTACTTACAAACCATTGTGTTTATTCTAGTCATTGCTTCTTTGGTTCAATTTGTAGAAATGGTTATTAAAAAAACCAGTCCTGCACTTTACACAGCCATGGGAGTTTACTTACCATTAATTACAACAAACTGTGTTGTATTAGGGGTTACTGTATTAAATATCCAAAATGACTATGGATTTATTGAAACTTTATTTAGTGGTTTTGGTGCTTCAGTTGGATTTAGTTTAGCTCTAATCCTTATTGCAGCATTGCGGGAACGGTTAGAACTTGTTGATTTGCCAAAGGCACTAGAAGGAGTGCCAATTGCTTTGATTAGTGCGGGACTTATGGCCATGGCTTTTAGTGGTTTCGCAGGTTTAGTATAAAGGGGGCAATCTATGACACAAGGAATAATTCAAGCAATCATCGTCCTAGCAGTGATGGGAGGCGTGTTTGGTATTTTATTAAGTATTGCCTCACATGTCTTTTATGTAGAAATGGACGAACGAGTTGTTAATATATTAGATGCATTACCAGGAGCCAACTGTGGTGCTTGTGGATTCCCAGGTTGCGAAGGGTTAGCAAATGCTATCTCAGCAGGGGATGCGGCAGTGAATGCCTGCGCTATTGGTGGCCAAGAAGTGGCAGATAAAGTTGCAGACATCATGGGTGTCAACGCTGGCAACATGGAAAGAGAAGTTGCCGTTGTTCGTTGTCAAGGAGACTGTAGCAAGGCTAAGAATAAATACGATTACAATAGTTTAGTAGACTGTCGATTAATTAATGACTATGTCGGTGGTTCGAAGTCTTGTGGATCAGGATGTCTTGGTGGAGGAACCTGTGTAGCTGTTTGTGAATTTGATGCAATCCATATTGTAGATGGAATTGCTAAAGTGGACAAAGAAAAATGCGTTGCTTGTAAAAAATGTATTGATATTTGTCCAAAAAATATTATTGGCCTAATGCCTTATAAACAAAAGACAGAAGTAAAATGTTCTACAAATGATCCTGGAAAAGTTGTTCGAACGAATTGTTCTATTGGATGCATCGGATGTAAGTTATGTGAAAAGAACTGTCCAAAAGATGCCATTCATGTTGAAGATAATCTAGCAAAAATAGATTATGAAAAATGTATCAACTGTGGTATCTGTGCAGCAAAATGTCCAACAAATGCTATTTTTGTTGAGTATCCAGAACGAGTAGAAAAAATGAAAGAAGTTGCTAAAAAGAAAGCAGCAGCTGCTGCAGCTAAGAAAAAAGAAGAAATGGCAGCAGCACAAGCAAAGACATCTACAGCAACTTTAGAAAAAGAAAAATAAAAAATACTTTTAAAATATCCGTTGGGAAATTTCCCAACGGATATTTTTTTCAAAAATTTTTAGAATAAAAACACCTATAAATTAATAAGAAAAAGATAGCGAATGCTTCTTGGAATTCGTCATCTTGTAAAAGAAAAGATTTGTGAATAGGGGATAAAAGAAAAATTAAATAGATAAGAGAGGATTTTAAAAAGATGGATTGAAAAATAAAAATCCTTAAGAGAAGAGATGAGAAATGTCTTCTCTTTTATTTTGTAAAGAATTCAAGAAGACTTTTTAAATTTTTAAAAATAGTATAACTATTTATTAAGAAAAAGATAAAAATAAAAAGATAAAAGCGTAAGCTAGTTTTGGAAGGCTAATTCCAGAAGACTAGTGAATCTTTTTAAATTGGATAAAAGAAGAAATTAATAATAGATACAACAAATGAACGATATTTAGTAGACTTAAAAAATTTTTGTGCTAAAATATAAAATGTAAAAAAAGAAGTCAACTTTTCTTAGAAGATAAAGAAGAGATTTTCTAAGAAAATAGAAAGAAGGAAATAAAGATAAATAAGTGGAAACAACGAGGAGATGGATTATTGGATTTTAAATATTTATTAGATGAGGTTTTAAATAGGAAGTGTGTAGAAACTCTTTTTTAATGATGGTAGGCACCCTTTAATAAATAAAAAATTTTTTCTTCCATTGAATGTAAAAATTTCCATTGTACTATATGCAAAAATAAAGAAGTTTAAGAGAAAAGATTTCCAATCTTAAAAGGATAAAATGAGCATTTTGTGTGGTAAATTGTTAGATTTTATCCCATCTTCATGTGTTTGAGCATATAGTCTTTTTTCGTTTATAAATCTTCTTTTTAGATGGCTTCGCTTAAGTGGAAGGGAACTTCTGCTTTTTAAAATTAAAAATAGTTAGGTAAGGTGAATGCATGAAGAAATTTACAAAATTTATCTCTTACCATCCCAGACTGGTCCTTTTTATAATGACATTACTTCTTATCCCATCAGTTATAGGATATAAAATGACCGCTGTTAATTATGATATTTTGACGTACTTACCTCAAAATTTAAAATCAACGGAAGGCCAAAATATCCTGGATAAAAATTTTAATAATGCTGCTACGGGGATGCTTATTTTAAAAGGAACAGATCAGGATGCAGAAAGGCTGAGAAATCAAATTTTAAAAATTGATGGAGTAGAAGATGTTATTTCCAAGTCTTCCATTGTAGGGAATACTGTACCCGATGAGTTTTTACC
>JASBZN010000028.1 GCA_029983435.1 Urinicoccus sp.
CTCCTCCTAAAGTATTTGCTTTGCGAGAAGGGGTCCCATACACCCAGCCGGGTGTGTCATTCTTTCCGAAATAAAAAAGGGATCCTTCGCAGAAGGTCTTGCCCTCTACTTCTCCACAATAATTCCCTTAAATGAGCTTAGCCCTTAAGCAACCTATTGTTTCTTCGCAATGTCATTTAACATACCCTAGTAGTATAGCGAATTCTCCAAAAGATTGCAAGGGCTAATTTTAAAAACCTAAAAATTTTTTTATTTTTGAACTGTGTTTTTATTTAATTCAAGGTAAATTTCATTTTCCTTCATTATATATACTACAAATTGACTTCTCCATCAAAAATTTGTCCTGTGGCAGAGTCTAAAGTAATCACTTGGCCATTTTCGATTTTTTTATTCAAGTCTTTTAACGAAACAATGGTGGGAATTTGTAGGTCTAGCCCCAAAATAGCCGAAGAACTCGTCAAGCCGCTTTCTTCTGACAAGAGGCCTCCCGCCCGTTTAAGGTAGGGCATTAAGTCTGCAAATCCATGGCTTAGGGCTAAAATATCTCCATCTTGAAAGTCGTCTTTTAAAGCAGACCTATCTTCTGCAAAAATAACTTTTCCGGAAACTTTTCCTTTGCCAATTCCTACTCCCTTGGCTAAAGTTTGGGCTACGGACTGTACTTGAATCATGTTGGTTGTTCCACTGACACCCACAGGAAGTCCTGCCGTAATCACCACTAGGTCTCCATTCTTTATAAAGCTTTCTTCCAAGGCTCTTTTTACCGCTACAGAAATGACTTCATCTGTAGAGGGGCTGTAGGGAGCCATTAGGGCAAAGACGCCAAAGTCTAGGGCGCATTGCCTTTGGACTTTCAGGCTTGTCGTTACTGCGATAATGGGGACATTGGGATGAAATTTGGAAATAGCTCGACTGGTGTAGCCACTGGAGGTGGCTGTAATAATGGCCTTGGCTCTTAAGTCTCTGGCAATAATACAGGTGGATTGACCAATAGCATCTGTTGTATTGTAACGATTTTTTTGGATACCATCAAGACGTTTGTCATAATCCATGTATTCCTCGGTCCTTTGAGCGATTCGGTTCATGGTTTGAACTGCTTCGATAGGATATCTACCAGAGGCGGTTTCCCCTGACAACATAATGGCTGAAGTCCCATCTAAAATAGCATTGGCCACATCTGTTACCTCTGCCCGGGTGGGACGTGGGTTCCGCATCATGGAATCCAACATTTGGGTGGCGGTAATGACTGGTTTACTTTCTTCAATGCACTTATTAATAATGGTTTTTTGAACCAGGGGAATTTCTTCTGGCTCAATTTCCACACCTAGGTCTCCCCGGGCAATCATAATTCCGTCGGAGGCCTTGATAATGGCGTCCATATTGTCCACGCCTTCTTTGGATTCAATTTTTGAGATAATCCGGATTTCTTCTCCGCCGTGGTCTTCTAAAACTTGGCGAATGGCATAGACATCTTCCGCCTTTCGAATAAAGGAGGGGGCAATAAAGTCGACCCCTTCTTGGATACCAAAGCAAATATCTTCCTTGTCTTTTTCTGTTAGGGATTCTAGCTTGAGTTTAACGCCCGGAACATTAACGCCCTTATGGTCTTTTAAAATTCCTTCATTTAATACTCGGGTTTCAATGCGCTTGTCTTCTTTAGCTACAACTTCTAAGTCGACTAAGCCATCATCAATTAAGATGTGATTACCTACTTGGATATCCTGGCTTAGACCCTTGTAGCTTAAAGAAACCCCCTTTTGGTCTCCTAGCTTTTCTTCCATATAGAGGGTAAAGGAATCTCCTGGGGATACGGTGCATTGGCCCTCTTTAAAGTTTCCAAGGCGAATTTCAGGCCCCTTGGTGTCGAGTAAAATACCAATGGGCTGGTTTAGATCTTTTCTTATTTTTTTCACCTTGTCCATGGTTTCTTTATGTTGCTTGTGATCTCCATGGGAAAAATTAAAGCGACAAACATTGACCCCACTTTGCAAAAGTTCCGTTTATATTTCTGGGTCACTACAAGCAGGACCTAAGGTTGCTACAATTTTTGTTTTTTTCATGTGTCACCTCTTACTAAATAGATACCATTTGAATCTCTTGGTAAAGAGTTTTAGAAAATTTCTTTTCTATTTTCAGAGCTTCTCTTAAAGAAAGAATTTCCGCCCGGTTGTTTTTAAAGGCCATGGCATAGGCTCCATGGATTTTTTCTAGGGCCAAAACCCCTTGGGCCGCCAGATTCGTAGCCATAATCCGATCTGAAATATTGGGGGTTCCCCCTCTTTGTACGTAACCTAAAATCGTCACCTTGGTTTCCACATCGGTCTCATTTTGGATTCTTTCTGCTAGACGGTAGGGGTCCCAAGTTCCTTCTGTCACCAAGATAATATGGTGGCGCTTGCCCCGCTCTTTCCCTTGAATTACTTTTTGGTTAATGGCATCCAAATTGGCTTTTTCTTCTGGAACGATAATACTTTCTGCTCCCCCACTAATCCCTGCATAAAGGGCTAGGTCTCCGCATCTCCGTCCCATCACTTCAATAACATGACCTCTCTCATGGGAGGAGGAAGTGTCCCGAATCCTACCAATGGCTTCTGTAATGGTTTCAACTGCTGTAAAAAAACCAATGGTGTAATCTGTATACCCCAGGTCATTATCAATGGTACAGGGGATTCCTAAGACGTCTAGGCCCTTTTCTGCCAGGCTCAACGCTCCGTGGAAACTTCCGTCTCCGCCTAAAACGACCAACTTTTCAATCTTGTGTTTTTGAATCGTTTTTAGGGCTTTTTCTCTTCCAGTTTCTTTTTCAAATTCAGGGCATCGACTAGTTCCTAAGATGGTTCCTCCCCGGTGGATAATATCCCCCACAGAAGAAAGGTCCATTCTCTTGATTTCGTCTTCTACAAGGCCCTGGTAGCCTGAATAGATACCCAGGACTTCATGGCCACAATAAATGGCCGTTCTCACTACAGACCGAATGGCTGCATTCATCCCTGGCGAGTCGCCACCGCTTGTTAATATCCCAATCCGAGTCATGCTTCCTCCTACTTTACAATAACATTTCCTTCTATTTTATAATATTTACCCAGGGCTTCCTTCAAACTATCTAACTTTTCTAAGTCGATGTTATAGTCTGTACTTAAACCCAGAGCTTTTTTCTCTTGGCTTCCATAGACAACTAGGGAAGTTTTTCCAGGATAGGTCTTACAAATCTCTTGGACCTTATGAATGGTTTCTCCTTTTAGGTCAGGAAGTCTTAAATAGACTTTTTCCTTAGAAATCATAGGTAAAGGAGACAGGTCTTTAACTAGGAGCTTCACTTCTTCCTTTTCATCTGCTTGAAGTCTTCCTTGGGCCAAAACCACTTGGTCATCTTGGATAAATTTTTGATAGGCTTCATAGGTTGAGGGGAAAAAGACACATTCCATTGCCCCAGCCAAATCTTCTAGCTGGCCAAAGGCCATGAGCTGGTTTTTTTTGGTAATAAGGGTTTTAACTTGACTTAAAATCCCTCCCAAGCGAACACGTCGCCCATCAATCCTTTCATCCGACTGATTCATCTCTAAAAGTTCTGCTATGCTATGGCTAGTCAATTGATTCAGCGACTCCTTATAGGCATCCAAGGGATGGCCGGAAACATAAATTCCTAAAACTTCTTTCTCCATATTGAGAAGGTCCTTGATGGGAAATTCTCTAATCTTAGGCAGCTCTTCCTTGTCCTCTTGGTCTTGGAGGTCAAAAAGAGAGGTTTGCCCCTTAATATTTCTCTTGGCCTGATCATGGACTGCATTTAAAATACTTTCATAAGAAGCCATATATTGGGCTCGATTGCCACCAAAACTCGTTAAGGCACCTCCCTGAATCAAACTTTCCAGAGCCTTACGGTTGATGCCTCCCGTTTCTTCTTCCTCAATTCGCTCTAAAAAATTCGTTAGACTCGTATAGGGCCCCTCTTTTCTGCCACTGACAATGGACTGGATCACATTGCTTCCAACGTTTTTAACCCCCTTGAGGCCATAGCGGATTTTGCCCTGGCTCACGGTGAATTTTTCAAAACTTTCATTCACATCTGGCGGTAAAATTTCAATTCCCAAGCGATTACACTCTTCTATATAAAGAGCCATTTGAGTCGGGTTGTTCATAAAAGAAGAAATTTGTGCCGCCATAAATTCCACAGGATAATAGTATTTTAAATAAGCTGTCCTGTAAGCCACGACAGCATAGGCAACGGAATGGGACTTGTTAAAGGCGTAGTTGGCAAAGTCAATCATAAGGTCATAGATTTTATTGGCACTTTTTTCATCCACACCCCGGCGAATGGCTCCATCCACCAAGACTTTATCTCCTTCTTTTTGCCCATAGATGAAATTTTGCCTTTCCTCTTCCATCACTGCCATCTTTTTTTTACTCATGGCTCGGCGAACCAAGTCCGCCCGTCCTAGGGAATAGCCGCCTATTTTTTGCACTACTTCCATTACCTGTTCTTGGTAAACAATACAGCCATAGGTGACATTTAAAATCGGTTCTAGTTTGGGATGGAGGTAGGAAATTTGACTGGAATCATGCTTAGACCGGCAAAATTTTGAAATTTGGTCCATGGGTCCTGGCCGGTAAAGGGAATTAGCTGCTACCAAGTCTTCAAATTGGTTGGGTTCCAGCTCTTTTAAAAATCGTCGCATTCCTGGACTTTCAAACTGAAAGACTCCCAAGGTTTCCGCCTTGGCAAACATCCTCAGCACCTTAGGGTCATTGTAATTCAAATTGGAGAGGTCCAGGTCCACACCATGGTTTTTCTTAATGAGATTTAAGGCATCTCGAATAACCGTTAGGGTCCTCAAACCTAAAAAGTCCATCTTTAAAAGACCCAGTTCTTCTAGCTCAATCATATTAAATTGAGTGGCAATAATGTCCCCGTTTCGAGTTAGGGGAACCACATCATTTAGAGGTTCTTTAGATATAACCACTCCTGCTGCATGGGTAGAGGTGTGGCGGGGAAGACCTTCCACTAGTTGGGAAAGATGAATAAGTTCCTTCACTTTAGGGTCTTGGTCTATTTCCTTACGCAGATCTTCAGAAAGTTCCAAGGCCTTGTCAATAGTCATGTTCAGTTGGTTGGGAATGAGTTTCGCAATATAATCTACCCGACCATAGGGAAGATCCATCACTCGTCCCACGTCTCGGATGGCTCCCCGAGCTCCCATGGTTCCAAAGGTCACAATTTGGGCCACATGGTCCTTGCCGTACTTTTCTGTTACATAGTCAATAACTTCTTCTCGCCGCTCATAGCAAAAATCCACATCGATATCGGGCATACTCACCCGTTCAGGATTTAAAAACCGTTCAAAGAGAAGATCGAATTTTAACGGATCCACATCAATAATCTTTAGGGCATAGGAAACAATGGACCCTGCTGCCGACCCCCGACCTGGTCCTACCATAATCCCATTTTCTTTGGCAAAGCGAATAAAGTCCCAAACAATGAGAAAATAATCGGTATAGCCCATGGAGTTAATGGTATCTAGTTCATATTCCACCCGGTCCAAAATCTCTTTACTTAAATCCGAATACCTTTCTTTTAAACCTTGAAAGGTCAATTCTCGTAAGTATTCCACATTGGTCTTTCCCTCTGGAATTGTGAACTTAGGCAGGTGTAGCTCATGAAAAGTTAGCGTCACTTGACAACGCTCAGCGATTTTTGCTGTATTTTCTAAAGCTTGTAAATCTTCTGGAAATAAGTCTGCCATTTCTTCAGGACTCTTTAAGTAAAATTCATCACTGGGAAACTTCATCCGGTTTTCATCAGCCAAGACGGTCCCCGTTTGAATACACAAAAGTGCATCATGGGCCTTAGCATCCTCCTTGTAAAGATAGTGACTGTCGTTGGTAGCCACAAGGCCTAAGCCTGTTTCTTCTGCCATTTTTCTTAGGTATTGATTGACCTTTTTTTGCTCTTTGATGCCATGGTCTTGGAGTTCTAAAAAGAAAGAATCTTTCCCAAAAATAGAAGCATAAGCTTCTGCAGTTTCTTTGGCCTTTTGGTATTGATCCAGAAGAAGATATTGTTGTACTTCCCCGCCTAGGCAGGCACTGGTAGCAATAATTCCCTGGCTATATTTTTTTAAAAGCTCTTTATCAATTCTAGGTTTATAGTAAAAACCATCCACAAAGCCATAAGAAACCAACTTCATAAGATTTTTATAGCCTGTTTGATTTTCTGCCAATAAAATTAAATGGTATCTTTTTTGTTTTGGATCTCTCTCTAAGCGAGAACCATTCACCACGTACACTTCACAGCCTAAAACGGGCTTAATTCCCTCTTCCATACAGGCCTTATAAAAAGCCACAGCTCCATACATGTTCCCATGGTCTGTTAGGGCTAGGGCATCCATCCCTAAGTCTTTGGCTCTTTTTGCCAGCTGGGAAATGCGGGCAGACCCGTCTAAAAGACTGTATTCACTATGGACATGGAGGTGAACAAATGGTGTCTTCATCTTTAATCCCTTCTAAAATAAAAGAGTTTTAACAGTCTCCCATTAAAACTCCCCTCATTACATATCAAAATTATCTTCCACTAACTTTGCTAAGCTTTCTACTGCTTCCTGCTCATCGGGCCCATCTGCCTGAATGGTTATTTTTTCACCACTATATGCTCCCAATGACATGATTCCTATAATACTCTTGCCGTTCACAGTATCATCGTGAGCCTTTAAGTTTATGTCTGAAGAAAATCCATTGGCACATCGCACAAAAATTGCTGCTGCCCTTGCGTGAAGACCTTCTTTGTTTTGTAATGTCATTTCTTTTTCTTTCACTTATTCTCACCTCTTATTTTGTTTGCAATGGATTGAATCTTTTTTAGTCGATGACTAACACCGCTTTTGCCAACTGTAGGTTCAATCATTTCTCCCAGCTCTTTCAAACTTGAACTTGGATTTAAAAGACGATTCTTTGCAATCTCCCTTAAGGAATCTGGCAAAGCCTCTAAACCCACGGTCTCTTCTATCAGTTTAATATCCTCAATTTGCTTTAAGGAAGCATTAATGGTTTTGGATAGGTTGGCCGTTTCGCAATTTACAAGTCGATTTACTTGATTTCTCATATCCTTCATAACACGTACATCTTCAAAAGCGAGAACCCCTTGATTGGCTCCCATTAAGCTCAATAAATCCGAAATCATTTCTGCTTCTTTTAAATAGACTACAAACTCTTCTTTTCTTTTGGCAATGTTGGCCTTTAAATGGACACTTGCCAGTAAGGCTTTTAGTGCTTGGGCAAACCCACTTTGTCTGGTAATAAATTCCATGTGATAAGTTTTTGCAGGGTTTGACAAGGTTCCCGAACCTAAGAACGCCCCTCGAAGAAAGGCCCGTTTCAAGGAGTCTCTTCGAACTAAGTAGGGATGTATTTGATCATTTGGCATAAATACGTTTTCATTTTTTAGAAAACCAATGTCATCTAAAAACATCCTAGATAGGTCATAGTCATCAAGCTGAATATGGTAGATGTTCTTTCTTTTAAGTTGTTGGCTCTTTCGGACTTCAACCGTGATATGGTCATGATACAGAGCTTTTAAAAGTGAAAAAATACGCCGCGAAGTCGGAGAATGTTCCGTAATAAAGGATAGGGTGTAACGTTGGTTTCCACAAAAGTGAATTCGACCACACATGGGCATAAAGCCTGCTAATTCACTAATCATTTCTCCCATGTCCTTTACCTTTATTCGGGCAAGTTCATCTTTAATATCTGTTGAAAAGCTCATCTTATCACCACCTTTGGATTTAAGAATTGCTAGACACATTATACTATAGATAGTCGATTCTTTCAATGAATATTTCCGCTTTTCTCTTTTAAGTCCAGTCCTTAAACTTTTCCTGGTTTTTAAGAAAAACTTTCCTCTTCTAAATAGGTTTTTAGAATTCGATCTACTGTAGAAATATTGTGGCGAGCAATACCCTTGGACTCATCTAAAAAATTTCCCAAATAGAGCTTGATGCCCCTTTGGGTCAAGGCTTCCCTTTCTCCCGGTGTCAAATAAATAGGCTCCGCTTGATTTTTGGCCCAATAATAACTTTTTAAACTTTCCGATACTGGAACACTGTTAATAAAGCAAGCGTCTAAAAGCCCCTCATAACTGTGAAGCTCCAAGGCATCCACATGATCGCTTACAGTGTAGCCATTGGTTTCTCCTGGCTGCGTCATGATATTCATTAGAAGAATTTTTTTTGCCTTTGATTTTCCTATGGTTTTAACAACTCCCCCCACCAAGAGGTTGGGGATAATGGACGTGTACAAAGATCCCGGACCAAAGACAATGACATCAGCGTCTAGGAGAATTTTTTCACAATGATAAAACATATAGGGATTGTCGGGAAAAAGATTCATGTGGTCAATGTGGGTATTTTGTTTTATGGCGGCCTTGGGAATGGCCGATTCCCCAATACATTTATCTCCATTGGCAAAACTTGCCACGAGATGGGCCTTATCTAGGGTGACGGGCAAAACCTGGCCAGACACTTTTAAGACATGACCAATTTCTTCTACTGCCCGTTCAAAACTCCCATACATTTCAGACATAGTGGCAATCAAGAGGTTACCAAAGTTTTGACCCTTTAAGGGGCCTTGGCTATAGCGATAGTTAATGAGCTTATCCATTGTGGGCTCGGTATTCGCTAGAGCGATAAGACAGTTTCTCAAATCTCCCGGCGGCAATAGCCCCCACTCAGACCGGATCATGCCAGATCCTCCGCCGTCGTCTGTCATGGTGACAATAGCTGAAAGATCATAGTCACCATATTTTAAGCCTCTTAGGATGTGGCTAATCCCACTGCCACCTCCTACAAAGGTAATTTTTTTATTCATAACGATCCCCTGATTCCATATCTCGGTGGTGAACTTGAACCTGAACCCCTAAATCTTCTAGCCGTTGCCCGAGGGCTTCTGTTATAGCTACCGATCGATGAAAACCTCCCGTACAGCCTAAACCAATAACCAGTTGTCGTTTTCCTTCATCAACATAGTGGGGAATTAAAAATTTAAATAGGTCATAAAGTTTATCCAAAAATTCTTGACTTTGTTCATGTTTGAGGACAAAATCCCTCGTTTTTTCCTTTGTCCCGTTTAATTTCTTCAGTTCTGGAATATAGTAGGGGTTGGGTAAAAACCGAACATCAAAAATAATGTCGGCATCTTGTAAAATCCCGTACTTAAAACCAAAGCTAGTGATGCTAACTCGCAACTTAGCCTGGTCTTTTGTCGATAATTCCCTTGTCAGTCTTTGCTTAAACTCATTGGTTGCTAAATCAGAAGTGTCAATGAGATAGTCTGCTTGATTTTTAATATTTTCCAATTCCCGTCGCTCTTTTCGGTAACCTCCTACAATAGAATCTCCCAGAGGATGAGGCCGTCTTCTTTCCTTATAACGGGCCACAATCACATCTTCTCTAGCAGATAAAAAGAGAATGGATACCTTAATTTGCTTCTCCTTGAGCTTAGCCAAAGATTGCGGAAGTTGAGAGAAAAAGACCCCACCCCGGGTGTCCATCACAACAGCCACCTTATTGATGTTTTTTGCCTCTAAAGCCAGGTCGATAAACTTTTCCAAAAGAGAGGGCGGAAGGTTATCCATGGAAAAATAGCCCAAGTCTTCCACCACATCCAAAGCAAAACTCTTTCCTGCCCCACTGTAGCCTGTAATGACTAAAATTTCCATAAATCCTCCTATCTTCCCAGAACTTTTACTTCCGTTTCCAAGTCCACGCCAAATTGATCTTTTACTAATTTTTGCACTGTTTCAATCAATTCCACCACTGCCTGGGTGGAGGCTTGATTTTTATTAATGACAAAGCCACAGTGTTTTTGGCTAATTTGTGCTCCTTGGTGATAAAGACCTCGACAACCAGCTAAATCTATTAATTGACCAGCATAGTGTCCTGGGGGTCTTTTAAAGGTAGACCCTGCAGAAGGATACTCCAAGGGCTGCTTATTTAACCGCCGTTGCCATAAGTCGTCCATTTTTTCCTGAATTTTTAAGGGGTCTCCTTTTTTTAATTGAAAACTAGCCCAAAGGACAATATCTTTTTCCCTTTGAACCCGGCTATGTCGGTAAGAAAAATCCATTTCTTCCACTGAAAGAGTCAGGATTTCTCCTTGCCTGGTCATTAGACCTACTTCCTTTACCACCTGGACGCACTCGCCGTCATAGGCTCCAGCATTCATGGTTATAGCCCCACCTACAGATCCTGGAATTCCATGGGCAAATTCCAAGCCTTCTAAGGATCTTTCTTGGGCAAATTCTGCCAGGCTCTTAAGGCTCGTTCCGGCATAGGCTCGAATAACTGTTTCATCAATGGCCTCGATTTTTTTAAAGGCCTCTCCCATATGGATAATGACTCCATCTAAACCTAAGTCGCTAATAATTAAGTTGGTGCCCTTTCCTAAGACCATCCAGGGTAACGACTCCCTCTTGCAAAGGTCCACTGCTTTTTTTATTTCTCCAAGGTCTTGCGCTTCAATAAAAACATCCACAGGTCCCCCTAGCTGAAAACTGGTGTGGTTTTTCATGGGCTCTTGGTAGCTAACATTTTTAAAGCTTGAAAATAAGTCCTTATTCATACTTCACCTCTCATCTATTATACTCTATCCCCTGAAATAATCCTAGATTTAAACAAGGCTTATATTGAAAAGAGGTCTCTTTGCCCCTATAATAGAAGTACTATCACATGTGTCATTAAATTTATTTTATCAGGAGGAGCTATGAAGGAGAAATCAAATTATCAAGCCTATGGCCTTTTTACCGTCATCACCATGATTGTCGGTATCGTCGTGGGGTCTGGA
>JASBZN010000029.1 GCA_029983435.1 Urinicoccus sp.
TGGGTTACGGCTTTTTTCTCAGGAGTTTCCATTAAAATTTCTAATCTTATTGGGCTGAAACTCCGTCGAGTAAGACCTAGAAAAATTGTAATCCCTATGATTAAAGCGACAAAGGCTGGATTGGATTTAAAGATTGAAAATTTAGAAGCCCATCATTTGGCTGGAGGGGATGTGGATACCCTAGTAGATGCTCTGATTGCTGCGCAAAGGGCGGATATGAATTTGGAGTTTGAACAAGCGGCTGCCATTGACTTGGCAGGTCGAGATGTTCTAGAAGCAGTTCAAGTGTCTGTTAATCCAAAGGTAATTGAAACACCAAGTATTTCAGCAGTGGCTCAAGATGGGATTGAAGTGATTGTAAAGGCAAAAGTAACAGTGCGGGCTAATATTGACCGCTTAGTTGGTGGGGCTGGGGAAGCAACCATCATTGCCCGGGTTGGAGAAGGAATTGTTACGACAGTAGGGTCTGCTTCTAGCTATAAAGCTGTTTTGGAAAATCCAGATTCCATTTCTAAGGTAGTTTTGGAAAAAGGCCTGGATTCAGGAACTGCTTTTGAAATTTTATCTATTGATATTGCGGATGTAGATGTTGCTAGAAACATTGGGGCGCGTCTACAGACAGATCAAGCTGAAGCAGATAAGAAAATTTCTGAAGCTAAGGCTTCGGAACGTCGAGCTATGGCTATGGCCAAAGAACAAGAAATGCGAGCAGAAGTAGAAAAAATGCGAGCAAAGGTTGTGGAGGCAGAATCACAGGTTCCTCTAGCCATTGCAACAGCATTAAAAGAAGGAAATTTAGGAGTTTTGGATTATTATGAAATGCAAAATGTCTTAAGTGATACTTCAATGCGAGAATCTATTTCCAAGGCCACAGATCCAAAAAGTAAGAACAATCAACACGATCTAGAAAATAAAAGGAAATAAAAATGGGAATTTTTTCAAGCCAGCAAAAGCTTTTTCAAGATCTAAAAGAAGAACTTAGGGAGCAGTTGGAAAATTTTGATAAGATGGAGTATGAAGTAATCCAAGAAAGTCAGGGGGTTTTTCCCGAGGAAAGAAAGAAAGAGATCCAGAAAAAGAATGAAAAACAGAAAACATCCTCTTCCCTAAATTTCTTAGAAGAACAAGACCCAATTTTAACGCAAAGAGCTAGGGAGGCCAGGAGAGAAGAAGTAAAAGTTTTTGAAGCCCAAGAAGAGCCAGAAGATTATTTGGGAATTTCCAATTTACCCTATTGGACTCAAGGAATTGTGGCGCAAACAATTTTAGAAAGACCCAAGTCTCGAAGAAATAGACGTCGATTTTAAGAAATTAAAAGAAAGGTGGATATTTTTTGCAAAGTCAAGCAAGTGTAGAATTTGAATCCAACGAACAAGTATCATCTCTGTTTGGGAAATTAGATGAAAATGTTCAATTCATTGAGGAAAACTTTAATGTAGAAACGCAATTAAAAGGCCTAACATTAGAAGTGAGTGGAGAAGAAAAGAAGGTAGACCAAGTAAAAAGTTTGCTTCAAGAACTTATCCAGGTTCTTCAAAGGCAAAAAAGGCTAGACAAGCAAGACCTTCTTTATGCTATTAATTTAAAGAAAGCTGGAATGGATTCAAATTTACAAAACTTGTATTCAGAGACCTTTGTCTATACTGCTATGGGTAAACCTGTTCGTCCTAAAACCCTGGGGCAAAAAAGGTACCTGGAGGCCATTAAGAAAAATGACGTCGTTTTTGGCGTTGGACCTGCAGGAACAGGAAAGACTTATTTAGCCATGGCCTGTGCAGTGAAAGCATTTAAAGCCCAAGAGGTTTCTAGAATTATTTTGACCCGACCAGCTGTAGAAGCTGGAGAGAGCCTTGGATTTTTACCTGGGGATCTTCAAATGAAGGTAGACCCTTACCTAAGACCTCTTTATGATGCTCTGTTTGACCTAATGGGCTTTGATACTTACCAAAAATATGTGGAACAAGGTCTTATTGAAGTGGCTCCCTTAGCTTACATGCGGGGACGGACCTTGGACAATGCCTATGTTATCTTAGATGAAGCGCAAAACACGACACCGCAACAAATGAAGATGTTTTTAACGCGGTTGGGATTTGGGTCTAAGGCCATTATTACAGGGGATATTACCCAAATAGATCTGCCAGCAGGGAAAAAATCGGGCTTAAAGACGGTTTTAAAAATATTAAAAAACGTAAGAGGAGTTTCTAGTATCTACCTAACTCGCTATGATATCGTTCGTCATCCTCTAGTTCAAAGGATTATTGACGCTTACGATACATTTGAAAAAGAAGAAAAAACTTTAAAAAAAGAGAAGAAAAAGATTTTAAAGGAAGATGAGCAAAAGCATGAAGACAAATGAAGAGAGAATTTCTTTAAATTTTAACGATTGTGACTTAAGTGAAGAAAATTACCAGGGGATTCTCCAAGCTGCTTCTGTGGCTTTGAGCCAGGAAGGAATAGAAGATTTTGTAGATATTAGTGTTTCTATTGTTTCTCCAGAAGAAATTCGCCAGCTCAATAAAACCTACCGAGAAGTGGATTCTGTAACAGATGTTTTGTCTTTTCCCATTAATGAAAGTTTTGACGGGCATTTGGAACTGGGAGATGTGGTCATTAACTTAGACCGGATTAAGAGTCAGGCCCAAGAATTTGGTCATAGTTTCAAACATGAACTTCAGTACTTAACGGTTCATAGTATTTTACACTGTCTGGGCTACGATCACATGACAGAAGAAGATAAAAAGGAAATGCGGTCTAGAGAAAAGAAAATCATGGCGGTACTAGATAAAAAAGAGGTGACCCATGAAGAGGGGTAACTTTATCAGTTCTTTTAACTATGCTGTTCAGGGGATTATTTCATCCATACGTACAGAAAGAAACATGAAAATCCACTATCTGGCGGCCATTGCTGTAATTATCGGTAGTCTTTTTTTTAAACTGACTCGACTGGAATTTATGCTTTTATTTTTCTCGGTCTCTTTTGTTTTAATGAGTGAGCTTATGAATACAGCCATTGAAAGAACAATTGACCTAGTAACACAGACCTATAATCCACTAGCCAAGCTAGCCAAGGATATTGCAGCAGGGGCCGTCTTAATCTCTGCTATTAATGCTCTAGTTATGGGATATCTAATTTTCTTTGACCGCTTGAATGCGGCCACAGAACTTTTGGTTTTTAAATTAAGGGCATCGGATCCGCACCTGGCTTTTGTAGCGGTATTTTTAGTAATTGTTATAGTTGTTGCAGGAAAACTCTTTTGGATGAGAAAAAGTGGTGGAAGCTTTTTTCAAGGAGGAGCAGTTAGCGGTCATACTGCCTTAGCTTTTTGCATGGCAACCATTATTAGCTTAATTGTTGTCAAGGGCCTAGTTACTGGGCTTGCTTTTTTTACAGCTTTTTTAGTGGCGCAATCTCGAGTAGAGGGAAAAATTCACAAGGTGTCAGAGGTAGTTCTAGGAGCCATTGTAGGAACTTTAGTGGCTTTTATTATTTATCGATTGGTGGGATATTATGGATAAAGAAGATTTATTTAATCAAGCATTAGGAATGAAGGAAAGAGCATACACACCTTATTCTCATTTCAAGGTAGGAGCCAGTGTTTTAGCGGATAATGGCAAACTTTATGGAGGCTGTAACATTGAAATTGCCTCTTATTCTCCAACAATTTGCGCAGAAAGAGTGGCTATTTTCAAAGCGATTTCTGATGGAGCTAAGAGAATTGAAGCCATTGCCGTAACAGGGGATGCTAAAGATACCATGCCCTGTGGTGTTTGTCGCCAAGTATTAGTAGAATTTGCAGATCCAAGGGCTAAAGTCTACATTGTAAATGGCAAAGACGATTTTAAAGAATATACCCTAGAAGAAATTTTACCCTATAGTTTTTCAAAAAGTGATTTAGGTAGGTGATGGAATGAAATCAGGATTTGTAACAATTATTGGTCGGTCAAATGTAGGAAAGTCAACGTTTCTTAATCATATTATGGGACAAAAGCTTTCCATTACATCGAACAAGCCCCAAACAACTAGAAATAAGATTCAACTTATCTATAATTCTGAAGATGCTCAAATTATCTTTGTAGATACACCAGGGATTCAAAAGCCTAAAAATAAGCTGGGTTCCTATATGTTAGGCGTTTCTAAGGAAACCTTAGGTGAGGTGGATGTCATTACGGTGATGGTAGATCCCTCCAAGAAAATAGGGGCCATTGATCAATGGATTTTTGATGAGATAAAGAGCTTCAAAGGAAAAACTCCCATAATTCTCTTAATTAACAAGGTGGATGAGATGAATAAACTGGATATTCTTCCTTTAATTGACCAATATGCTAAGCTAAATCTTTTCCAAGAAATTATTCCTATTTCAGCAATCAATGGGGATAATTTAGAAGAGTATTTGCAAGCTTTGGAAAGACTTTTGCCAGAAGGGCCTCAATATTTTCCAGACGACATGATAACAGACCAACCAGAAAAGTTTATTGTGGCAGAATTTATCCGGGAAAAGGCTCTAGAAAATCTTCAAGAAGAAGTTCCCCATGGGGTTATGGTAGTCGTTGAGTCTATGAAAATGAGAATCAACAAAAACCTTATGGATGTGGAAGCGACAATTTTTGTAGAAAGAAAGAGCCACAAGGGAATTATCATTGGGAAAAATGGAAGTATGCTGAAAAAAATAGGCACAAGCAGTCGTAGAGAACTTGAAAATCTTCTAGATACAAAAATCAACCTTCAAATATGGGTAAAGGTGTCTAAGGATTGGAGAGAAAAAGAAAATTTGGTTGAAAGATTTGGCTACAAATAAACTGATAACATCTGGAATTGTTTTAGACGAACAAGCCTATGGGGAATCTAGTAAGATTCTTCGAATTTTTACTAGAGAAAGAGGAAAACTAAGTGTGATGGCTAAAGGGGCCTATCGGTCTAGAAGTAAACTTCTATCCCTAACTCAGCCCATGGTAGAAGGGGAGTATTTCCTAACTCTAGGAAAGAGCTTTGCCTATATTAGAGACGGAAAGATTATTGAAGATCATCGAGCCTTAGAAAGTAATTTCAAACAATTGTTGACAGGGACTTTCATCTTAGAAGTAATTGATAAGGCACTGGAATACGGTCAGGTGAATAAAAAGATTTATGGATTAACGAAAAAAACTTTAGAGGAGCTAGAAAAGGGATTTTCTAAAACTTTAGTGAATGCTTTTCTTGTTAAGGTCCTAAGTTTTTTAGGCTATCGCCCTATTCTTGGTCAAGGGAATCAAATAAATTTTAAGAATATTAGACCTTTTGACCCAAAAAGTGGTATTATAGAATATGGCTTAAAAGCTAAAGATGGTCGGATTATCCAAGAGGAAGATGTAGACTATATAGAAAAAATACTATATAGTCCTCTAGACCAACTACCGACGATAAATTGTAATGAGGATTTCATCTTTCAATTATTAATAGACTTATTACGTACTCACTTAGATGTTTATAAAATTAATACTTACGATTTACTAGTCACATTTTGAGGAGGATAAAGAATCTATGCATTTTCAAGAACTAATGCAAACTTTACAAAACTATTGGAAAGAACAGGGTTGTATCATAATGGAGCCCTATGATATTGAAAAGGGGGCAGGGACGATGAACCCCTTAACCTTTTTAAAAGCCCTAGGGCCAGAACCATGGAGAACGGTTTATGTAGAGCCATCAAGAAGGCCTGCAGATGCTCGTTATGGGGAAAACCCAAATCGTTTATACCAACATCATCAACTACAAGTTATCTTGAAGCCATCTCCAGAGAATGTTCAAGAACTTTACTTAAAGAGTCTACAAATGATTGGGATTGATGTTAAAAAACATGATATCCGTTTCGTTGAAGATAACTGGGAATCTCCTACTTTAGGAGCCTGGGGTTTAGGCTGGGAAGTTTGGTTAGATGGAATGGAAATAACTCAATTCACATATTTCCAACAAGTTGGATCCATTAACTGCGACTTAGAATCAGCAGAGTTAACGTATGGTTTGGAAAGAATTGCGATGTATCTTCAAGATGTAGACAGTGTCTATGATATTACTTGGAATGATCAAGTAAAGTATGGAGACATTTTTCACACTGCAGAATACGAGCATTCAGTCTATAGTTTTGAATTAGCAGATGTGGAAATGCTTAAAAATCTTTTTGACACCTATGAAAAAGAATCCCAAAGAATCATTGAACAAGGTCTTGCGATGCCTGCGTATGACTATGTTTTAAAATGTTCTCATACCTTTAATGTCCTAGATGCCAGGGGAGCCATTTCTGTATCCGAAAGGACAGGTTATATTGGCCGAGTTCGGAGTTTGGCAAGAAAAGTTGCATCGGAATACTTAAAACAAAGAGAAAAAATGGAATTTCCACTTTTAAAGGCAGGTGCGGATCATGAATAAACAGTATTTACTTGAGATTGGGGTAGAAGAACTTCCAGCACGTTTTGTTGAAATGGGCCTAAATCAATTACAAAATCAAATAAAAAAACGGTTAACAGATGAAGCCATTGAATTTAAAGAAATCAAAACATATGCGACCCCTAGAAGGTTAACTATTCTTATAGAAGACTTAGCAGAACTTCAAAAAAATATGGAAGAGATTGTCAAGGGACCTTCTGTTAAAATTTCCTACGATGAAAACCATGAACCAACAAAACCTCTCTTAGGCTTTATGAAAAGCAAGGGCTTAAAAGAAGAAGACCTTTATCAAGAAGAATTTAAGGGAACCGATTATATTTTTGCTAAGATTAAAACAGGTGGTAGACCTGTTGATGAAATTTTAAAAGAAATTATTCCTGAAAGTATTCGGGCTATTTCCTTCCCAAAAAATATGCGGTGGGGAGGAAAAAACCTTCGTTTTGCTAGACCAATTCGCTGGATTGTATCTCTTTTGAATGACCAAGTCCTTCCTTTTGACTTTGAGTCTATTCCTGTAGGGAATTTAACCAGGGGTCATCGATTTTTAGGAAAGAACCCCTTGTTGATTCCCAGCGTAGATAGCTATGAAGATCTTTTACTAGAAAACTATGTTATTGTAGACCAGAAAAAACGCTATGAAACGATTAAGTATCAAGCAAATCGAAAGGCAAAATCCTTGGGTGGGGAGATTAAAGACGATGAGGACCTCTTCCAAGAACTAACCTATATTGTGGAATATCCAACAGCCATTGTGGGAAATGTAAATGAAAAATACATGAGTCTTCCATCCGTTGTAATAACGACTCCCATGCGGGAACATTTGAGGTATATTCCTGTGTATGATAATGAAGGAGCCTTAAAACCTTATTTCATAACCATTCGAAACGGGAATGAAGAATACCAAGAAATTGTAGCTCAAGGAAACGAAAAAGTTTTGGCTGCAAGGCTGGAAGATGCTGTTTTCTTTTATGAAGAAGACCAAAAGAAAGTTTTACAAAACCGCGTAGAAGACTTAAAAGGTGTTATGTTCCATGATAAACTAGGAACCTTATATGATAAAACCAACCGTTTGAAAGAGTTAACCGAGCAAATTGGAGATTATCTACAAGTTGCAGAAGAAACAAAAAAAGCTCTTTTACAAGCATCTACCTTAGCTAAGGCGGATCTTGTAACCAATATGGTTCAAGAATTTACAGAGTTGCAAGGCCTCGTAGGTTCTATTTATGCACAAAACCAAGGAGAGGCAGAAATTATTTCTACTGCTTTAAATGAGCAATACATGCCTCGTAGAGCCAATGGAGACCTACCAAAAACTACAACAGGCTCTATTTTATCTATTGCAGATAAGTTAGATACAATTGTGGGACTTTTTGCCATTGATTTGGTTCCTACAGGAAGTCAGGATCCTTTTGGTTTGAGAAGACAAGCCATTGGCTTAATCAATATTATTAAAAATAAAAACTGGCACCTTCCCCTATCTATTGTAGTGGACTATGCTCTTTATATTTATGTGGGACATCAAGAGTTAGTTTTTGATTATAATGTTGTTAAAGAAACCATTATGGATTTCTTATTGGGACGGATTCAACAAATGCTTTTAGATGAAGGCTATCGTTACGATGTCATAGATGCTGTTTTGGCAACAGGGGCAGATGATGTAGTAGAGATCTTTAAGTCCTGCCAAGACGTTACTAAGGCTTTAGAAGTTTTACCAAAAGACTTTTATGAAGCATATATTCGCTTGGCCCATTTAGCTGTGAAATATGATGGAGTTATGGAATTTAATCCAGAAAGTTTAGTAGAAGAAGAGGAAAAAAACCTCTATGCTAAATTCTTACAAGCTAAGGAAACCATAGAAAAAGACTTAACTGTATCGGATTATTTAGGAAAATTAGAAGTCCTTAATGAGTTAACACCTTCTATCCATCAATATTTTGATCGGGTAATGGTTTTGACGGAAGATAAGTTGTTATCAGAAAATCGTTTAAGCATGTTGGATATGATTTATCAAGAACTTAAGGGCATTATGGACATCAATCAATTAGTTTTAGAATAGGAAGATAGGATGAATTTTACAGCGAGGCAGAATAAAATAATAAATATTGTCAAGGAATTTCAACCCATTACAGGGGAGGAAATTGCCAGTAAATTAAATTTGTCTCGTGCCACTCTCAGGCCAGACTTTACCCTTTTAACAATGGTAGAGGTTTTAGGAGCTAGGCCCAAAGTAGGTTATTATTATCTTGGCAACCACCATCTTACCAATCAAAATATAAAATCCTTAGATATGTCTGTCCAAGAAGTAATGAGTTTACCCATTGTGACAGAAGAACAGACTCCTATCTATGATGCCATTGTCTCTTTATTTTTAGAAGATGTTGGGACTCTGTTTATTACAAATGGTGGTTTTTTAACAGGCGTTGTTTCTAGAAAAGATCTCTTACGCTCTTTTTTAGGGGGGCAAACAGAGGAAACGCCTGTAGGAGTAATCATGACCAGAAAACCTAAAATTATTATGGTGGACAAAGAAGCTTCTGTATTAAAAGCAACGAAGCTTATTGTGGACCATGGTATCGATGCGATTCCAGTGGTATCGAAGGAAGAAGGAGGAGACCTTGTTGTAGGTCGCTACACAAAAACGAATATAGCGAAATTGTTTGTTGAACTCATAGAAAGTAATTAGGGGAGAAAAGATGAAAGATAGTCCAATCACAATATATGTCATTTCTGATTCTATTGGAGAGACGGGAGAATTAATTGCAAAGGCTGCAATTAAGCAGTTTCAACAATCTAATTATGAAATCTTAAGATTTCCTTACCACAACTCCATTGAAGCCATTGAACCGGTTTTTGAGGATATGATCACAAAGGATAAAAAGATTTTAATCTACACCAATGTAGAAGAAAACACTAGAAAATATATTGAAAATAGAACCAAAGAATTAAATATTCCAGTAGTAGATGTAATGGGACCACCAATGGATGCTTTAGAAAAGACCTTTGGTTATGGACCTTTAAGAGAACCAGGACTTATCCGTCGTCTAGACGAAAATTACTTTAAGCGAGTAGAAGCTATTGAATTTGCAGTTAAGTATGATGATGGGAAAGATCCAAGGGGGATTATGGAATCAGACCTGCTTATTTTGGGGATTTCCAGAACATCTAAGACACCCTTGTCTATGTACTTGGCCCATAAACTAATAAAAGTTTGTAATGTTCCCTTAGTACCAGAAGTTCCTGTTCCAGCGGAGGTCTATAAAAAGAATCCAAAACAAATTGTAGGACTAATTGCAAGGCCTGATAAAATTTATTCTATTCGGGAAGAGCGATTGCGGTCTCTTGGACTTCTTTCTTCAGCTAAATATGCAAATATTGACCGGATTGAAGAAGAAATTGAATATTCCACCCGGGTGATGAATGAGATAGGATGTCCTATTATTGATGTGACCTATAAGGCTATTGAAGAAACGGCAGAGATTATTATCGAATACATTAATCAAACAGAGGAATGAGGGAAATGATGATTCGGGATCGTCTAGCTTTAGAAAATTTAGAAGAAGAAGTTCTTTCTTCCAAAGCAACTTTATCTAAAAATTCCATTGGCCGCCTAAAAGAGGAAGGAGCTTGTCCTTGGAGGACGGCATTTCAAAGAGACCGAGACCGTATTCTTCATTCTAAAAGTTTTCGGCGTTTAAAGCATAAAACCCAAGTTTTTATTGCACCGGAGCAAGACCACTATCGGACTCGCCTGAC
>JASBZN010000030.1 GCA_029983435.1 Urinicoccus sp.
ACTATATCTGGACCCAGAAACCTTAAAGCCGGTGTAATACTACTGTAAGATGCAAGTAGAATTAAAGGACCGGCAGGTGTTTTTATTGGACCCCATGTTGGCAACAGGGGGAAGCTTAACAGATGCTGCTAGTCTCTTAAAACAAAGAGGGGCAAACCATATTCAAGCAGTTTGTATTATTGCTGCACCAGAAGGAGTGGAAGCCTTCCAAAAAGCCCATCCAGATATTGACCTCTATGTGGCTCATGTAGACCGGCAATTAAACGAAGATGGATACATCTTACCAGGTCTGGGAGATGCTGGAGACCGGTTGTTTGGAACCAAGTAAGGCACAACCATGGATATACAGATTATTAAGTCTTTCTTATTGGCTGGGCTTGTAAGCTTTATCTTAACGCCCTTTGTCCGTCGCCTATGCTTAAAAAAGCAGTGGATGGACGTTCCTAAAGACAACCGCCGGGTCCATAAAAAACCCATTCCAAGAATTGGGGGCCTAGCTATTTATGCTGCTTTTTTAGTGGCCATGCTGGTCTTTTGTCCTAAAAATCGAGAGTCTTGGGCTTTAATTATAGGAGCGAGTATTATTGCCCTATCGGGCTTTATTGACGACACCAAGGGCCTAACGCCTAAGGGGAAATTACTCTTTCAAGGAGTGGCTGCCATCTGTTTAGTTTGGGGAGGATCATCTATTCGCTTTTTTACCAACCCCTTCCCAGGTCATGAGTTAGTTTATTTAAAATATTTTACTATTCCCATTACTATTTTTTGGGTAGCTGGAATTACCAATAGCATCAACCTCATTGACGGATTGGATGGATTGGCTTCAGGGGTGACCATTATTTGTGCGGTTTCCCTCTTATTTATTGCCCAACGTTACCAACAAACCCAAGTGGTTCTTGTGGCGGCAATTTTAGCTGGAGCCTGTTTGGGCTTTTTATTCTTTAACTTTAACCCCGCGTCTATTTTTATGGGGGATACAGGGTCTTTACTTTTAGGCTTTGTCCTGAGTTACATTTCTATTGAGGGTGTTATGAAGTCGGCAGCCGCTATTGCAATTTTTTTACCAGTAATTATTTTAGGCGTGCCAGTTTTTGACACCACTTTTGCCATGCTCCGTCGGGCCATTGCTGGTCGGGGGATTATGAGTGCAGATAAGGGACATCTCCACCATCGTCTATTAAGAAAGGGTCTATCCCAAAGAGAAACTGTGGGAGTTTTATACTTAATTAGCATTGTGTTTGGCCTAATTGCAAATATTGTTAGTCAATTACCAGCTAGAGATGCACTTATTGTATGTATCGTTATTATTGCCTTGGTTTTCTTACTGGCAACATTGTTTGGAATGTTTAACCATAAAGAAAACCTATAAAGATAGGAGGCTCGTATGAAAGTTTTAGTCGTCTTCGGAACCAGACCCGAAGCAATTAAGATGGCACCCATTGTAAAAGAAATGGAAAGGCATCCTGACTTTGAACCGGTAATTGCCGTTACAGGCCAGCACCGGGAAATGTTGGACCAGGTTTTGGAAATTTTTCAAATTAAACCCCACTATGATTTAAATATTTTTAAGGCAGGGCAAAGTCTAACCTATATTACTACAGGGGCTCTAGAGGGATTGGAAGAAGTGATTAAGAAAGAAAAACCCCAATGTCTTTTGATTCAAGGAGACACCACTACGGTCTTTTCTGGCGCCTTGGCGGCCTTTTATCAACAAGTAAAAGTAGGTCATGTGGAAGCAGGTTTACGGACAGAAAACCTCTATTCCCCCTATCCAGAAGAAGCCAACCGACGCTTGGTTAGTGTTTTGAGCCATTGGCACTTTACGCCAACAGAAAAAAATAGGGAAAATCTCCTGAGAGAAGGGGTGGACCCTGAACATATTTACTTAACGGGGAACACCGTGATAGATGCTTTAAAATATACGATAAAAGAAGATTATGTCTTCCAAGACGACCTTTTAAACCACCTGGACTATAAAAATAAGCGAGTCCTTCTTTTAACCAGCCACCGGCGGGAAAACATTGGGCAGCCCATGAAGAATATTTTTTCTGCTGTGCGAAAAATCGTAGATGACTATCCCGATGTAGAAGTGGTCTTTCCAAGGCATAAAAATCCCAAGGTTCGGGAACTATCTGACCCCTATTTTAAGGGACATGACAGGATTCACTGTACAGAGCCTATGGACTATCTTCCCTTTACCAATCTCATGAGTCGCATTCACTTTGTCATAACAGACTCTGGCGGAATTCAAGAAGAAGCTCCTGCTTTAGGAAAGCCTGTACTAGTGGTGCGTCGGGAAACAGAACGGCCAGAAGGGGTCGAAGCAGGAACGGAGAAATTAGTGGGAACATAAGAACAAGCCCTATACGATGCTTGTGCTGACCTTTTATCCCATAAAGAATCCTATGAGACCATGGCCAAGGCCGTAAATCCCTATGGAGATGGTCATGCTGCTGAAAAGATTTGCCAGGCTTTATTAAAAAATAAATAGAAGATAAAAACCTATGGAGGAAGACTGGATGGACTATTTAAAAAAACTAGAAAAGCACCTAGAAAAGTATCCAGACCTCCATAGGCTTTTTTTAACCCATAAGGTTTTTATTAAGTATTTTATTACGTCTTTTTTATCCTTAGCTTTTGAAATTGGCTTGGTCTACCTCCTGTTTATCTATGGGGGAATGGAGATTTTTTGGAGCAATGTCTTGGGGATGACAGCAGACTTTATCTTCACCTACTTTTTTTCCAAGTATGTCTTTGATTCGGATTATGACCAAAAGGGCTTTTTACTCTACCTAGGAACCTCTATTCTGGGAATGGCTTTAAATACCTGGATTCTTACTGGGAGCCTTGCTTATTTCAAACCAAGACTTGGAAAGAAGCCTGCCTTTTGGCTGGGTAAAATTTTTGCGACAGGGATTCCTTTTTTCTTAAAATACTTTATCCGGAAATATTATTTTTTTCTAAAGAAAAGGAAAAAGTAGGGTAAAATGCCTTGACAAGGGAAAGTAAAGTCGATATACTAGTTGTAATTTAATACGAACTGCTGAAAAAAGTGTTGATTAGAAAATAGTAGCTATTGATTACGTTTTGTAGAGAGTCAAGGGGTGGTGAAACTTGATAAACCGTTGATAGTGAATGGGTCTATGAATGCGAGGCGAATAAAAAGTAGCTGAGACGGCTCTCCCGTTATCGAGATAGGATATGGAAGTATCCGATAGAGTTTCTATAGAAATATAGATAAATAGGATGGCACCGCGAATTTACCATTTGCTCCTAGCGCAAGCAGGAGGCAAGTGGTTTTTTTAATTTAAACACCTTTTTCACGTGAAATGAAAAGGAGAAAAAAATGAAAACAAGAAATCTAAGTTTAGCAGCAGTATTACTAGCCATTGGAACCATGTTACATCTTTTGCCGGGATTTTTCTTTGGAATGAAACCGGACTTTTTGTTACTTACCATGTTTATGGCCATTTGCTTTAACAGAGAGGCTGGATCTGTTGCAGCCATCAGCCTATGTGCAGGAATTTTAACAGCCTTAACCACCACCTTTCCTGGAGGACAAATCCCCTCGATTTTGGATAAGATGGTTTCTGGCTTTACCTTTTTTTTAATGATAAAAAATAGGAACAGCCTGACTTCTCTTTTTGTAGGGGTTTTAACGGGAATCAATACGATCATTAGTGGCACCATCTTTTTATCGACAGCTCTTCTAATAGCAGGCTTGCCAGCAGGTGCCAGCTTAGGAGGTTTAATCTTAGCTGTAGTTTTACCAACAGCAGGAATCAGTGCTTTCTTTGGATCTTTACTCTACAAGGTTCTGGGACGCTTTAATGTACAGAGAGCTTAAAGAAGCGGTGTAAGACCGCTTCTTTTTGTTGGAAGGAAAGAAAGTCTATTTTTCTTAGGAGAGGTTATTTATTATAAAAGTAGAATGTGATACACTTAGGAAGTAAATAAATTAGGAGAGATGCAATGATAAAATTAACAGATGTGGTATTTTCCTATCCTCGAACAGGCGATGAGCCAAGTAAAAAGACCATCGACCATTTAACTTTCGAGGTTAAACAGGGAGAGTTTGTTGCTATACTTGGCCATAACGGGAGCGGAAAGTCCACTTTAGCAAAACTATTAAATGGTTTACTTTTACCAGAATCAGGGGAAGTAGCCATTGAAGGCATGACCACATCCAATGAGGAAGACCTATGGAAAATAAGATCCAAAGCAGGACTTGTATTTCAAAATCCAGACAATCAAATTGTGGCGACGATTGTGGAAGAAGACGTTGCTTTTGGTCCGGAAAACTTGGGTGTTCCAAAAGAAGAATTGAGAAAACGGGTGGACCAGGCCTTGGAAACCGTTGATATGTTGGACTACAAAGACCATGCTCCTCACCTTTTATCTGGGGGGCAAAAACAACGAGTAGCCATTGCAGGGATTTTAGCCATGGAACCTGACATTATTATTTTTGATGAACCGACAGCTATGCTGGACCCTCGAGGCCGCAAAGAAGTTATTGAAACTATTCAAAAACTTCATAAGCAAAAAAAGACCATCCTACTCATTACTCATTTTATGAACGAAGCGGCCCTAGCTGACCGCTTAATTGTCATGGAAAAGGGAAAGATTATTTTAGATGGACAGCCTAGAGAAGTTTTTTCCCATGTGGAAGAAATGAAACGGATTGGTTTGGACGTGCCACAAGTGACAGAATTAGCCCACAACTTAAAAAAAGAAGGTGTGGACATTGACGATAAAGTACTAACAGTAAAGGAGCTTGTTGACCAAATATGTCTATCTTAGAAATAAAAGGTCTATCCCACACCTATAGCCCTAATACACTCTTTGCCAAGGAGGCTCTAAAAGACATTGACCTGTCTATAGAAAAAGGAGATTTTGTAGGGATTGTAGGGCATACAGGGTCTGGGAAATCTACCTTGGTTCAATGTTTAAACGGCTTAATTATCCCGACAGAAGGGGATGTTTTGGTAGATGGTGTTTCCCTGAAAAAGACTAAAAACTTAAAAAATATCCGAAAACGGGTGGGAATGGTTTTTCAATATCCAGAATATCAACTTTTTGAAGAAAGTGTTGTGAAAGATGTGGCCTTTGGTCCCAAAAATTTAGGTCTTTCTGATCAAGAAGTGGAAGATCGGGTTAATGAAGCCCTGGACATGGTCCAATTGGAAACAGAAGTAAGGAACCGGTCTCCTTTTGAACTATCGGGAGGGCAAAAACGTCGGGTGGCCATTGCAGGGATTTTGGCCATGAAGCCCAGCGTTTTGATTTTAGATGAACCAACAGCAGGTTTAGACCCCCATGGTCGGGATGAAATTTTAAAGCAAATTAAAGACCTCTACGACCAATCAGACATGACAATTATCATGGTAAGCCATAGCATGGAAGAAGTGGCGACATTGGCTAAACGGATGCTTGTCATGAACCATGGAAAAATTGCCATGGATGGAACACCTCGGGAACTCTTTGTTCAAGGGGATAAGTTGGAAAAATTAAGCCTTACAACCCCCCAAGTTACTAAGGTCATGGAAGCATTAAAGGCGCGAGGAGCGAATGTCCGCACCGATGCCATTACCTTGGAAGAAGCCTATAGTGAGATTCTCCGCTATCTCAAGGAGGTGGACCATGCTTAAAGATATTACTCTTGGTCAATACTATCCAGCAGATACCCCAGTTCATCGTCTGGACCCTAGAATGAAGATTCTTTTAATCTTTCTCTATATTGTGTCCATCTTTTTTGTGGCGGACTACCTGCCCTTTGCCTTTTTGGCCCTGTATTTGGTTTTCGTTATTAAGATGTCCACAATTCCCTTGGGGATGGTTTTAAAGGGAGTGAAACCCTTACGGTTCATTTTAATTATCACCTTTGTTATTAACCTATTTTTCACACCAGGAGAAGCCCTTTGGTCTTTTGGTTTTCTAACTATTAGCCAAGAAGGGATTCATCAAGCTATTTTTATGGCGATTCGCTTGGTGTTATTGGTAGTGGGAACCAGCCTTTTAACCCTCACCACTTCCCCTATTGAACTGACAGACGGTTTGGAAAAAATTCTCAATCCCCTGCGAGCCATTGGTCTTCCAGCCCATGAGTTGGCCATGATGATGACTATTGCTCTACGGTTTATTCCGACTCTTATTGACGAAACAGATAAGATTATGAAGGCCCAAATGTCTCGAGGAGCAGATTTTGAATCTGGAAATGTCTTTAGTCGGGCAAAAAACCTGGTGCCTTTGTTGGTTCCTCTATTTGTCAATGCCCTTCGCCGGGCAGAGGAATTGGCCAATGCCATGGAATCTCGCTGCTATCGCGGGGGAGAAAACCGGACCAAGCTCAATGAATTGGAGTACGAAAAAAACGACTTTATTATTACTGGTGTCAATACTGTCTTTTTCATCCTGGTTTCCATTTATAAGTACGTGTTCTAATGAAGAGAAACCTTGCCTTAGAAGTGGCCTATGACGGAACCAACTACCATGGCTATCAAGACCAACCAGGCCTAATTACAGTAGAAGGAACGTTGAAAAGAGCCTTGGAAGCTACTTTTTTACAGGAAATTCAAATAAATTCAGCCGGTCGGACCGACAAGGGAGTCCATAGCCTAGGGCAGGTGGTAAATTTTGAAGTATCCACTACCATTGACTTGGGAAATTTACCCCGAGTCATTAACTACCACTTGCCAGCAGATGTCTCTGTGTTATCTGCCAAAGAGGTAGAGGAAGACTTTCATGCCCGATTTTCTGCTAAAGCCAAACTTTACCGCTATGTCATCTACAACGGCCGCTACCGTAATCCCATTTACCATCATCGAGCCTGCTTTGTCCATTTTCACCTAGATGAAAAAAAGATGGAAGAGGCCCTAAAAGATTTGCCAGGTCTAAGAGATTTTGGGGTTTTTATGGGACGACATGCTGTGGTGAAAGATACCTACAGGAACCTCTACCGAGTGGATATCAAACGAAAAAAAGATTTAATTATTATTCATTTTTATGGAAAAAGTTTTTTAAAGAATATGATTCGGCGGATTATGGGAACCACCATAGAAATCGGCCGGGGACTGAAAAGTCCCGACACCTTGAAAAAAGCCCTAGAAAGTCAAGACAAGACTTACCTAGGGCCTACAGCACCTGCAGAAGGTTTGTACTTGATGCGAGTGGACTATTAAGACCCTTTGAGGGTCTTTTTTTGTGAGAAAGTAACAGAAAGGTTACAATATAGCCATTTTTATCGACAAGGCGAAAAAAACAAGGTATAATAAAGAAACAGAAAAGGAGGTAGCTATGCGTATATTTGAATCTTTTAAAAACAACATAAAAAATACCAGGGTTAGTTTTCAACAATTCCCCCTCCCGATGATCTGTGTCTTTCTCTATGCAGTGAGTATGATTTATAGTAACCATACTGGAGAGCCTCATACCATTTTTAATGTAGGATCTTCTTCTATTTTTTCCCTAGTGATGGTTTTGGGATTTTTCTTATTTCTAGCTGGGAACTTATTAAATGACAGCTATGAATCCAGTTGGATAAAAAATTATGATAGTTTTAAAATTGTTGTCTATCTTATTGTAGTAATTATCTTAGTTAGTATGTACCTTACCCTAAAACCAGCAATTGGAACGTCTTCTGTTAACTCGGTCTTCTACATTTACTGGGGAGTTCTTTTAGCGGCAATTACTGCCTGTACCTTTGTGGGACGTCTCCATACGGCAGACCATTTTGAACGCTATGTAGGAAAGATTTTTCAAAGTGAACTCATCGCTCTTTTTTACTCCCTTGTCCTATATGGAGGATGTTCTGCAGTTTTATTCGCCCTTGTCCACCTCTTTAGTTTAGATTTAAATAGTGAAATTTATTTAGACATTTTAATTCTCATTTTTGGACCCTTCCAAGCGGGAGTTTTTTTGGCAGGATTCCCAAGAAAAATAGGAGAAGAAGTAGGATCTTTAGGGGGAATTTTTCGAGGCTTAGTTCAAAAAATATTGACGCCCCTTTTATTAATCTATACTGTCATCTTGTATCTTTACTTTATTAAGATGTTTGTAACGGGGGAAATCCCCTCTAATATCATTCGCAATCTCTTTATTTGGTACGGGATTGTTTCTGTGGTAGTTCTTTTTTTCCACTCCTCTTACCGGGAAGATGAGGGGAGCAGGAAGTTTTTAGGCATCTATCCGGCTTTGGTTATTCCAACTATTGTGGTTTACTTCTACGCCTTGATTTTAAGAGTTAAAGACTTGGGAATTACAGAATCTAGGTATTTAGGTTTGGCCTTTGGTGCCTATGTCTTTATTTGTCTCATCTACTTTATTTGGAGAAGGGGACAGGATAACCGGGTTCTTCCTGTTATTCTAGTGATTCTTCTCTTGTTAGGTAGTTTTGGTCCTCAAGGCATGGTAGCTACGAGTCGTCGGAGTCAAGAAAAAAGGCTGGAAAGTTATCTCCTTAAAAATGACATGTTAAAAGATGGAAAAATTGTTGCGAAGTCCAACATCAAGGACGAAGATAAGGCGGAAATTGCTTCCATCGCCCGTTATCTTCTCTCTTCCTACGAAACGAAGGATTTAAAATATTTTCCGAAAGATTTTACCATGGCTTCTTTTGAAGATGTTTTTGGCTTTAAACAAGGAATCAATGTAGATGGGCCTTCAGATACCAATAATGCAGGTTTTAACTACTATGCTTTTGATCAACAGGAATTTTTAGATATTAACGGTTATGACCAGTACTACTTTTTGACCTATAGTGGTCCTGACCAAGAAAAAGAACGAGACTTCCGCTACTTTGTTGTAAAAGACGACAATGGAGCCTTGGTTATTGACAAGAAAGATGGCAATAAGACGAGAGAATTTATTCGACTTTCTTGGGAAGAAATCTTAAAAAAAGGTCAAGTGCTTCTAACGCCAGGTTCTGTTCCTAATATCAATGAATTTTCCTTTGAGGGAAAGTCTCTGGGGCAGCGGTATCGCTTAGTAGTTTCTAGTCTTTCTACAGATGCTCTACAGGAAAATATTTATATTGAAATGATTCTTTTAGTCGACACCCAAGACAATTAAATTAAAAAAAGGACCTCCTAGGAGGTCCTTTTAAAATGGTCAAAAGATTAGAGAGGGGATTCTTTTCCTTTCAGGCTGGTTACGAGAAAGACAACAAAAATCATTAAGATTGCACCAACCCATTGGATCCAAGTGAGTTTTTCCCCTAAAAAGGCCATGGCCAAAAGGGTGGAAACTAAAGCTTCAAAGTTGGCAATAAGACTGGCCTTGGTAGAACCTAAAATCCGAACACCGCTATTATAGGTTAAGATGGCCAAAGCGGTAGAGACAATCCCTAAAAGCATAAGAGATCGACCTTGGTAGGAGCTAATGGGCAGAAGCGCTTCTTTTCTTACTAGGCAGATACAGGTTAAAACCAGGCCTGTAAAGAGGATGATGTAAAAAGTGCTTACAACAGAGGAAAGGGACTTAAGGTCCTTGTGGTCCAACAACATGGTGTAGATGGCGTAAAGAAAACCTCCGAGAAGGGAGATACTAACACCTATAAGGTTGACATTGGCTCCAGGGCTTCGAGTTAGAACAAAGAGGGCAAGGACACTGAGGATAAGGCAGAGGATTTTTTTCCCTGTCAGGGGTTCGTGGAAAAAGAGAAAGTTTAAAAGAGTGACGATGACGGGGTAAAGGGCAAAGACAAAAGCCACAATAGAGGCATCTGTAAATTTTAAGCCCCCAAAATAGCAAATGGAAAAAGCCGAGTAAAAGCCCCCTCCAATGGCAAACAGGAGCAGGGCTTGTTTTTTTGTAATTTTAAACGATTGTTTAGAAAAAAGAAGGTATAAAAACAAGACCAGACTTGCAAAATAAAAACGAAAGGTGAGAGTCGATAAAACGCTGTAACCTGTTTCATAAATCCCCTTGGCTAAAACCCCCATGGAGCCAAAGCCTAAAGTGGATAAGATAACATAAATTTCTCCTCGAAAAGATTTCATCCTGGACCTCCTTTAATAAGTCTCTTTTATTATAGAGCAAAAAAGAAGCTTTGAATAGGAGGGGAGG
>JASBZN010000031.1 GCA_029983435.1 Urinicoccus sp.
CCTGTTGAAATATCATCTAAAACTAAAGACTCTGCCACCCGGCCTCCTAATAGGGAAACCAAGTGCTCTTCCATTTGTCCCTTAGTCATAAAACTTTGATCTTCCTCTGGCAGATAAGCTGTAAAACCACCTGCAGATCCCCGGGGAATAATGGTAATCATGTGAACTGGATCATGGTTAGGTAAAAGTCTTGATACAACAGCATGTCCCGCTTCGTGGACTGCCGTTAGTTTTCGTTCTTTTTCAGAAACTACCTTGGATTTTTTCGCCGGACCAGCTTGAACCTTAATGCTGGCTTCTTCGATATCATCCATGCTAATGGTGGCTTGATTCAAACGAGCTGCCAAAAGGGCTGCTTCGTTCATAAGGTTTTCCAAATCTGCTGGTGTAAAGCCTGGCGTTCTTTTGGCTACAACCTTTAAGTCTACATCGTTGCCTAGAGGTTTTTTCTTGGAATGAATTTCTAGAATTTCCTCCCGTCCTCGAACGTCTGGACGTCCTACGGTAATGGTTCGGTCAAAACGCCCTGGTCTTAACAAGGCAGGGTCTAAAATATCAGCCCTATTTGTAGCTGCCATTACAATAACCCCTTCATTGGTGCCAAACCCGTCCATTTCTACTAAAAGTTGGTTAAGGGTTTGTTCTCTTTCGTCATGACCTCCACCAACTCCAGCTCCACGGATTCGGCCAACTGCGTCAATTTCATCAATAAAGATAATACAGGGTGCCATTTTTTTTGCATTTTCAAAGAGGTCTCTTACTCGACTGGCTCCAACCCCTACAAACATTTCTACAAAATCGGACCCACTAATCGTAAAGAAAGGAACCTTTGCTTCTCCAGCAACTGCCTTAGATAAGTAGGTTTTTCCTGTTCCTGGTGGTCCCACCATTAGAACACCCTTGGGAATTCTAGCTCCCATCTTTACAAACTTTTTAGGATTTTTTAAAAAATCTACAATTTCTTCTAGTTCTTCTTTTTCTTCATGTAGGCCTGCCACATTGGCAAAGGTAACGCGATTTGCTTCGTCGTCTTTTAACTGTTTGGCTTTGGATTTACCAAAGTTCATCATTCGACCGCCACCGCCGCCACCTTGAGCATTTTGCATAAAGGTAAACCAGAAAAAAATCATCATTCCTATAATTAAAAGTGTAGGTATTACAGAAATCCACTTAGACGTTGTCTCTTCAGGACTTCCTGTTACTTTTAACTCTCCCTTTTCTACTTGTGGTTGAATGGTACTAGTGTAGAAAGAATCTTCTGCACCTTGAGGTATAATGGACTGGAACGCTTTGTCCTCTTTCGTTACACCTTGAACAACTCGATTATTAACTGTTACAGACTTTATCTCCCCATTTTGAATGCTCGTTACCATTTGGTTGTAATCCATTTCGGGAACGGCTTGACTGGGAGGACTAATCACTTTATATACAACTAATAAAAGTAATAAAAGGAGAAGATAAAAGGATACTCCACCAAATCTTCTTCTCAATCGTCTTCCTCCTTACTTTTCCAATATTAAACATTATAACATAGTTTACATAAGACCATCAATACGGGAATAAATCCCCTATAAAAGAATCACTCATCTCAGAAGTTTTATGAGTATACTTCTGGTTTTAAAATAGCTACATAAGGTAAGTTTCGGTATTTTTCATTGAAATCCAAGCCATAGCCAACAGCAAAATAATCTGGAATGCTCTTGCCAATATACTTCACTTTAATATCCTTAACCCGACGATCTGGTTTATCCAAAAGAGTTACCAATTCCACAGACTTGGCTCCACGGTTTAAAAGAACCTTCTTTAGATAAAAGAGAGTGTTTCCAGAGTCAATAATGTCCTCCACAATAATTAAATCCCTTCCCTCTACTGGAATATCTAAATCCTTTAAAATCCGCACTTCCCCTGTAGAAGAAGAGTTTGAACCATAACTGGAAACAGACATAAAATCCAAGGTCATAGCAATGGGCATTTCTTGGATTAAATCACATAAAAAGGGACAAGCTCCCTTTAAAATCCCAACAATCAAAGGGTTTTTTCCCTTGTAATCTTCAGTTAACTGGGCTCCTAGCTCTTTTGTGCATTTTTTAATTTCTTCTTCTGATACGAGAACATCTAAGAGGTCCTCTTCTAATTCGTATTTCATCCTTTTCCCTTTCTGATTGTAATCCGCTTTCCTTGCTTTAACCAATGATCACTAATCTGATCGCCTACTGCATAAATTTCCTTCCCAACCAAAACCCTTTCCTGATTTCTTAAGGGCCTGGGAAGTTTTTTGTCTTGAAATAAATCTTTTAACTTTATTGACTTTCCTTGAACAAGAATGGTATCTCCTGGTTCCCAAGTCCTAAAATAAAGGTCTTCTCCTTCTTCCAAAGCCAGACCTTCTAGGCCTTCTTCTTCTGTAAGAGATAAAAAATAGCTTCCAAAGTCTGTCTCTTGTTCACCCAAATGAAGTTTTATTTTCTTAGGCTTTTTTATAGAGAAAAACCCCAGCTGATGATAGGTTTTTTCTACCCGCAGGCCTTTAATATCCAGCCCCTTTCCAGAACCAAAAGACCTAACTTCATCTATCTTTTGAAGGTGGTCATATGTCAAATCTTTTAACCCCTTGTCGCCATACTTAGAACAAATTTTTCGGTAGAGACGAAAGCGAATAGCCTGGTGAAAAAGATCTAAATCCGCTAAGTCTACCAAACTATAGTCCTGCTTTTCCTTAACCACTTGCTTGTAAATTCTCTCTACTTCTTTTTCTAAATAATCTTGGTCTATACTCGATAAAGACGCTAGACGAACCAAGGCTCCCTTTACCTGAGGATTGATGACCTTTAAGATGGGAAAAACCTGGTGGCGAATATAATTGCGTGTATAATCATCTTCTAAATTTGTAGAGTCCACACAATAGGTCTGACCCCGGTCCCTTAAAAAATCCACTAAGTCTCTTCGACTTACAGTGAGCAAAGGCCGAAGAATACCATCACTTTTTTCTCTCATGGCCTGAAGACCATCTGGTCCTGTCCCTCGAAGAATTCTATGTAAGACCGTTTCTGCTTGATCATCCATACTATGGGCCAATGCAACAAGACCTTTTTCCCCTGCTAAATCCTTTAGGGCCTGGTGCCTTAAAAAGCGGCCTGCTTCTTCTAGACTAAGCTTCTTTTCCCTTGCATAGGCCTGCATATCCACATATCTTGCAAAAAAGGGTAATCCTTGACCTTGAGCCCAGGTTTTGACAAAGTTTAAGTCCCTGTCTGCCTCAGTCCCCCGGAGACCATGATGAACATGAGCAATAAGAAGGTCATAAGAAAGAAGATTCTGTAAGTCCTTTAATAGGCAAGCCAAAGCCATAGAGTCCGCTCCGCCAGACACTCCTGCCACCACGCGGTCCCCTTCTTTTATAAGTCCTTTTTCTATGATTTCTTCAATGACCCTTCTCATTTTCTCCTCAATATGAATAGAAAAAGTGATAGCGAACTATCACTTGTTTTCTACTTTCTCCATTTTCCATTTCCGCGACTATTGTTTCTTTGTCTTACGGATTCAATCTTTTCGTTACTTTCCTTTAAGAATTTAGCCATCTTATCTTCGAAGGATAAATCTTTTTGAGAATCTTTCTTTAACCAATTAATATCCATGGGTTTATTGGTTGCTTTTGGAGGCTGCGCTTGTTTTATTGACAGGCCAATTTTTCCATCTTTGTCTATATTAACAACCTTTGCCTTTACCTTTTGACCCTTTTTAAGAAAATCTGATGTCTTTTCTACATAGTCGTCGGATATTTCAGAGATATGAACCAGGCCACTCTCATCCTCTCCAAATTGAATAAAAGCACCAAAATTTGTTATCCCCGTTACAATACCTTCTACAATATCATTTACTTTTACTGACAAGCTTTATTTTCCTCCTTCTTCCATTGCTCTTTCTTGACTCGTTTGGTTCCGCCCCTCATCTACAAAGACGATTTCTCTTGGCTTAACCATCCCTAAATCTTCTCGAGCAATCTGTTCAACATAATCCATGGAATTTGACTGTTTAATTTCATAGTGGATTGCTTTGACTTCATTTTCTAAGTCTTGAATATTTTTCTTATTTTCCACAATTTGCTTACTTCGGTCATGGCGAAGCACGCTAGACGTATAAACCCTATGAGCTAAGCCCACACATAAAAATAGACTAACAATAAGTAAACAAACACCCTTTTTTGACGCTTTCATCTTTATCACCCATTCAAGTCTATTATCACATTTTTAAAGGGATAATTCAAGTCATTTAAAGACTTTCATAGAGAGATTGTGCCTCATTTTTTCCAACATGATCCCTTAATTCTAAAACCTTAAATTTCATGTGATTTTGGCCTAAGGAAAGTTCCACAAGGTCTCCAATTTTTACATTGTCTCCTGGTTTGGCACTTTTCCCATTAATGGTTACTCGACCACCTTCACAAGCCTCCTTGGCCACCGTCCGTCTTTTTATAATTCTTGCTACTTTTAAAAATTTATCGATTCGCATAGAACTCCTTTAAAAAAAGCACTTGCCTAGCAAGTGCTTCCCTTTACTTATTTACAGATTCTTTTAAAGCTTTTCCTGCACGGAAAACAGGTGCTTTACTTGCTGGAATCTTAATAACTTCTTCTGGATTTCTTGGGTTACGTCCTTCACGAGCTTTTCTTTGACGTACTTCGAAAGTTCCAAAACCAACTAATTGTACTTTTTCTCCCTTAGATAGTGCACCTTCTACAGCGGATAAAAAGCCGTTTAATGCGTTTTCAGCATCCTTTTTGGTTAGGTTAGCACTTTCAGCAATGCTTGCTACTAATTCAGATTTGTTCATAATTTTCCTCCTAAAATAATGCATTATTTTTCTATTTTCTTCACCAGATCCCAGTAGTCATTTAATTGCTGAGTATCTAGGTCTTGAAAATCCACTTGATCTTTAACCGCCAATTCCTCCATCTTTCCTAAACGACGGATTATCTTGTTGCAGGCTTGGTGGACCACATCTTCGGATGTATAATTTAAAGCATAGCATAAGTTGACTAAACTGTAAAATACATCTCCAATTTCTTTTTTAGTTTGGTCCGAATCGCCCACCTTCATGGCCTCTTTTACTTCGTCTAACTCCTCTTGAACACAGGTTAAAATTTCTTCTTCATTGGTCCAGAAGAAACCAAGTTTTCCCGTTTGGTGGGTAATCTTTTGCGCTCGCATTAAAGAAGGGAGCCCCTTAATTGCTTCAAGGCGTTCCTTAAAAGAATGAAAACCACGGTTTTTATCCTTGATGTTATCCCAGCTATCCTGGCTATATTCACCTTTACCAAAAACATGGGGATGACGGTTTATTAATTTATTGCTAACATGCGTCCAAATATCATAGAGATTGAATTCTCCTTGTTCATAGGCAATTTGACTATGGAAATAAACTTGAAAGAGGACATCTCCCAATTCTTCCACCATTTTATCAATATCCCCACTATGAATGGCATCCACTGCCTCATAGGCTTCCTCTATCATATCGGAACAGATACTTTCGTGCGTTTGCTGTAAATCCCAAGGACAACCATGACGCCCTCGAAGAGTTTCCATAATCCTAGCTAAATCTTGCCAATTTTTCTTTTCTTTGATTTTTGGCACTAAGATACTGGTTTGATAACTTGCCTCAAGACGATCCAGCTCATGAACCTTAACCCGATCTAACTTTTCTGTTTCTAAGCCGGCATCATTAATAAAATAAACAAGATGCTCATCTCCGTAAATTTCAGCCAACTCCAATTTCAGGGAAGTTAAGATTCTTCGATTATAGACTTGTGTTATCAGGGTGTCTACATGGATGTTAAAATCAGTCCAATGAAAATCATCACCGTCTACAAGCTTAAGCCCTTCTACAGGATCTACCTGACACAAGGTTAAAACTGGTTCCAAAAAACTTAGACCTTGAATCACTTCGTAATCCGTACTGGCTAGGTCTTTTAAGAGTTTTTTTACAGTTCTTTCTGCAATCATGGGGCTTCCTGGAACAAAATAATTAATATCTTGGTCTTTCGATGCCGCAATTAAATCTCGGTAGATTGTCTCATAAATCTCATCAAAACTCTCTAAACTTTGATAGAGATGGTCAAAACTTTCATAGGTAATGGCATTTTCTTTAAAATAGTCCATGGTCTTATGATGGTCAGTCCGAACATAATTCTTCCGACCGCTATGAATTGCTTCTAGAGCCTTTTTGGTCATTTGATTTTCATCCGATGGTCCAAGACCAACAATGTATATTTTTCCCAAATTGAACCCCCTAACAAGTATGTATTTTACTAGATTATCGTCCTTTTGTCTAGTTGAAAACCAGTTTTTAAAGATTTTTCTTTAAATTTCTTGATAGATTGCTTTTTTTCTTGCCATTTTTCCTTTTTTAAGGTGTAATTTAAGTTAAAAAAGAACCAGCCTAGGCTGGTTCTTTCCTCTTATTGTTTATTTTTATTGTTTATTTGTTTTTTTCTGTTCTTGCTTTTTATCTTGACTTGGTCCCGCTTCTTTTTTCATCCCCTTTGGAAGCTTTACTTCTTCTTTTAGGTCCACGTATTCTTTCACTTTTTTCTTATTTTCTACTTTTTTCATGTTTTCTTGAATCTTTTCACTCTTTACTTGTGCTTTTAAATCATCTTTTACATCTTCTAAAGAGTCCTTCATATCGTTGACCTTGATAATATGGTAGCCAAATTGTGTTTTAACAGGATCAGAAACTTCTCCCTTTTTCATGGAGAAAACTTTGTCTTCAAATTCCTTAACCATTTGTCCCTTACCAAAATATCCTAGGCTTCCACCATTATCTTTATTGGAAGTATCGATGGAGTATTTCTTTGCCAAGTCTTCAAACTTCGCTCCACCATCTAATTCTTGTTTTACTTTTTTGGCCATATCTTCCGATTTTACTAAAATATGTGAAGCATCAACTTGAGTCAACTCATCTTTATGTTTTTTGTAATATTTTTCAACATCCTCATCTTTTACTTTAATAGTATCTTGAAGATGCGCGGAGTATTTTTCCATTAAAATGCTGTTTTTAATATTATTTTTTAAATATTCTTCGGTCATTCCTTCAGAATCCAGGGCTTTTTGAAAAGCTTCTTGTCCACCATATTGTTTTTTCATGTTGTCTAAAACTTCATTAACATCTTCATCTTTAATTTCGATGCCCGCATCTTTAGCTTCTTGACCGATCATTTTAATTTGTTCCAAGTTTTTAAGAACCATTTCCTTTAAAGCTACATCTACGGTTTTATCTTGTCCTTGAACAACATTTTCTGATAAATAATTTTCACCATATTGTTTTACAATATAGTTTCTTTGTGTCCAATATTCTCTTTCATATTCTTCCATGGGAATATTTTCCCCATCTACACTTGCGGCAACTCCTGCTGGTTTTTTACCACAACCTGTTGCTAACACTGTTACTAGAAGAGTTGTAGCAAGTATTTTTGATCCTATACGCTTCATCTAATTAACATCCTTTCTTATTCAGTTACAATATCCATTATACCGTATTTTATGGAGATTATGTGAACTTTTTCTGTTTTTTGAGAGTTTTTAAACTTTCTTCAATGACCTCTAGAGGATCCTTGACTTCTTTAAAGTGAATGTAAGTGGAGGCTGCAACAGAAAACTGTATTTGGTCTCGATACTTTTGTTTTAATTCATTTAAGACAGCAAGTTCTAATTTTTCTCCTGGAGCAAAGTTGATTTGGACATTGGCACCTTTTTGGCTAATGCTTTCAATACCAAAGTTTCCACTTAAGTTCCGGTAATAACTAATTTTTAAAAGACTCATTAACTCCTTGGAAGGCTCGCCAAAGCGGTCAATTAACTCATCTAATAAGTCTTCATAATCTTCCTGACTTTCAATGACGGCAATTTTTTTATAGATTTCCATCCTTTGGGAAGAATCTTTAATATAAGTGGGATCAATGTAGCTATCAACGCTAAGTTCCATATTGGTATCAACTTTTTTCTTGGGTTCTTCTCCTCTTAGACGGCTAATGGCCTCTCTTAGGTATTTAACATAGAGGTCATAACCGATGGCATCGATATGCCCACTTTGTTTATTACCTAAAATGGATCCAGACCCCCGGATCTCTAAGTCTCGTAGGGCAATTTTAAAACCTGACCCAAACTCAGTAAATTCTTTAATGGCTTGTAGACGCTTTTGAGCTACTTCACTAATGCTTGCATTTTTTTCATAGGTTAAATAGCAATAAGCAACGCGATTACTCCGGCCAATTCTTCCTCTTAACTGGTAGAGTTGGGATAGGCCAAGGTAGTTGGCATTGTAGACAATCATGGTATTGGTATTTTTTACGTCCATACCTGTTTCAATAATGGTGGAGCACAGCAAAACGTCAATTTCTCCATCGACAAAGTCTAGCATGGTCTCTTCCAATTGGTGTTCATTCATCTGACCGTTGGCAATGGCAAAACTAGCTTCTGGTACCAACTTTTTCAGTTCTCTTAAACGAGACTCCATGGCTACCACTCGGTTATAAATAATATAAACTTGTCCGCCTCGTTCAATTTCTTTTAAAATGGCTTCCCGAATCATATAGTCATTTTCTTCCACCACGTAGGTTTGAACTGGAAACCTCTCTTGGGGTGGTTCTTCTATAACACTCATATCCCGAATCCCCACCATAGACATTTGAAGGGTCCGAGGAATTGGGGTTGCCGTTAAGGTTAAGGTATCTACATTTTCCTTTAATTTTTTTAAGGCTTCCTTGTGTTGGACCCCAAAGCGTTGCTCTTCATCTACAACTAATAAACCTAGGTCCTTAAATTTTACATCTTTAGACAGGAGACGGTGGGTTCCAATGATTAAATCAATAGATCCTTCTCTTAGTTTTTTTAAGTCATTTTTTTGCTGCCCTGGTGTCCGGAATCGGGAAAGGACCGCCACATCTACAGGAAAATCTTCAAGTCTTTTTACTGCTGTATTGTAATGTTGTTGGGCTAAAATAGTTGTAGGAACTAAACAGGCCACTTGCTTTCCATCTAAAATTGCCTTAAAAGCTGCTCTTAGGGCAACTTCTGTCTTTCCATAGCCCACGTCTGCACACAAAAGTCGATCCATGGGACGGTGGGACTCCATATCCCTTTTTATCTCATACGTTGCCTCCAGTTGGCCATCTGTTGGTTCAAAATCAAAGGCATCTTCAAATTCTTTCTGCCAAGTACTATCTTTGGAAAATTTAAAACCCTGGGCTTCTTCTCTTTTGGCATAGAGTTCAATTAAGTCTTCTGCCATTAACTCTACGGCTTTTTTTGCTTTGAGTTTGGTCCGGTTCCATTCTGGACTATTGAGGCGGTTGATTTTAGGCGGTTCTCCCTCTTTGCCAATAAACTTGTGGATTACACTTAATTGGTCCATGGGTAAGAATAAGTGGTCTCCTCCCCGGTAGGAAATGTTGATGTAATCTTTTGTTACCCCTTGAATTTCCAACTGTTTGGTTCCAACATATTGACCAATTCCATGGGCTTCATGAACTACGTAATCTCCAACGGTCAAGTCCTCAAAGTTTAGAGATTTCCCCTTTTTTCTCTTCCTCTTTTTTCTCTCCTTACCATAAATCTCTCCATGGTTAAAAATAATATACTTTTCTTTAACCCACTCATAGCCTGGGTCAATAGCTCCAGGAGTAATGACAATTCCAGGCTCTATGGGGTCTTTACGATTCTTTCGAAAAGATACTGGCAAATGATTTGTCGTTAAGTAATCTACTAAGTTCTGACACTTTTTCTTGTCTCCACCAAAGATTAAAATTCGGTAGTTTTTATTTAAATCCTTTTCTAACTCCTCCAATAAAAGGTCCATTTTGCCCTTATATTGAAGGGTGTTTTTAAGGGCAAAAGAAATTCGACTCTTGGTCTTAATTTCTGGTATCTTGGAAATAACCCCTTGGAGTAAAATTAAATTTAAGTCTTCCAAGGCCAGCACAAGGTCTTCTCGAGTATAGACCATGGACAAATGTCCCTTTAAAACTTCTCCCATCTTAAACATCTCTGTCATTTCTTGGAG
>JASBZN010000032.1 GCA_029983435.1 Urinicoccus sp.
ACTAACATCTAGTTCTATTTCCTTTCTCTTACAGCATTAATGACAGCAGTTGAAACAATTACTGCAATAATTGCTTCTGGTAAACCACTTGTATAGATGAAAGAAAAAATAACTTTTCTTGCTGTTTCCAATGCTGCATCTGGGTTCATGGCCTTTAAAAATCTTTCTGCATAGAAAAGATAAATTCCGCCCATAACCATAACAGTGTGTAAGATTGTGGTTACAAAAGCACTAACCATTACAGCAAAATTCTTTTCGTCATATTTTCTTAAACGAGTGTATAAAATAATACTCACTACAGCTAAAATACTATTTAAAACTAAAGAAAAAACATTTACTTCAGGAGTCGCTCCTCGATAGATTCCATAAAGTAAAAAAGCAATAATTGCTATCCAAGCAGCACGAACCACTTGTTTTGTTGTGTGAGAATCTTTGTCTTTTAAAAATTTAAATAGATAACCTGCAATAACACCAATTAAAACTCTAGGTACAATAGAAATTAAGGGGTTATAAAAAACAAAACTAATTGCCGATGGTCTGGTAATGGCATTAAACAAACTGGATAAACCAAAAATTAAACCAACCAATCCCCCTACTACGGGTCCTTCTAATAAAGCTCCGATGATAACAGGAATATGCATCGTTGTTGCACTTAAGGGTCCAATGGGAACAAATCCTAAGGGAGTTAATCCCAATACAACAGTAATGGCACCTAACATGGCAACAATAACTAATCTTCTTGTTGAGTTTCTTTGACTCATTGCCGATTTTTCTACATTTTTCATTTTTACCTCCGATCCAGCTCTATTTCTAGATACCGGTCATTAAAGACTTCCTTCCTGGGAGTCCTCCGCAACTTTCTACCTCCAGGCTATTGTAGATGGCTTGAGACATAACGTCTGTAGCCATGGATCCGACTAGAGTCACATCCGCATCTACTTGACCTGTCGCTAGACAGAAAATGGTGTCCCCATCATTGGTGGTGTGGGCTGGAAAGATGCTACGGCCATAGCCATTATGGGCCATCCCTGCAATTTTTTGACATTGGGCCTTGCTAAACTTCCCATTAGTAGCAAGACAGGCTATTGTAGTATTTCCCCCAATAAAGCTTTGCGCTCTTTCCTTGTAGAGAACACTTCGTGTGTCAATAAATTGCTTTGCCTCTCGATCATAGGCTCCGGCTATTTTTTCATTGTTTCTTGCATCATAAATATCCCCAAAGGCATTTGTAACGACAAGAGCTCCGACAACTAAGTCTCCCACTTGCATGGAAGCTGTTCCCAGGCCACTTTTCATTGCAAATTCCAGTCCATTGTACTTTCCGACGCTTGCTCCTAAACCTGCCCCTACCAAGCCTTGGTCTGTTTCTGCTTTGGCATTTAAAACCGCTTGATAGCCTTCCTTGGCACCCGGTCTAATTTTTGGGTTGCCAGTTGTCAGATCAAAGATTACCGCTCCAGATACAATGGGTACCCTTGCAACAAGGACGTCTAGACCAATTCCTTTTTCTTCCAGGGCCTGCATAATTCCATCCCCTACAGCAAGACCGTAAGCAGAACCGCCACTTAAGAAAATGGCATTGACCCCTTGCACCGTATTTTCCGGCTTTAATAAGTCTGTTTCTCGAGTACCTGGCGCTGCACCACGTACATCGACACCAGCTACCGTTCCTTCAGGAGCTAAAATAACAGTAACACCTGTTAAGGCCTCTTGTATTTCACTGTGGCCTACTTTAATTCCTTGAACATCTGTGATTGATCCTTTAAACATCCTTAAGACTCCTTTTCTGTCCTCATGCTATTATAGCATATTTCTTTCTCATTACAATATTCTAATAAAAAATAATATTTTCTCTATTATCGTAACAGATATCCCCTGATTTTTGGCTTTCTTTCTAAGAAAAAAAGACAAATTTTAAAAATTTTCTAATTTCCTCAAAAGCTCACCAAATATAGGAATCCATGGTATAATGGTAATGGTATTATGTCTTATACCATGAAAGGAAGGTTTCTATGAGTCAAAAATCACGGTCTAGATCCAAATCAAAGCAAGGCTTTCGATTCCTAGACCTTCTAAAGATACTACTATTAATTATTTGTATCCTTATTGTAAGTTTTGGTGGCATTATTGCAACCTATACTGTTGCGACCCTAAAAGAAGCTCCGGATATAGATCCTAAAAATTATCGTAAAATCCTTTCTGAAACCAGTGGAGTTTATGATAAAGATGACCAGCTTGTGGAAAGGCTCGTACAAAATGAATACCTAGAATTTGTACCCCTGAAAAAAATCCCAGAAAATATGCAAAAAGCTGCCATCGCTATTGAAGACGAACGCTTTTACAAACACTCTGGTGTGGATTTTAAACGGGTTGTTTCTGCTCTTATTTATGATTTGAAAACCAGATCTTTAGACCAAGGTGCATCAACTATTACCATGCAGCTAGCAAAAAATCTCTATTCTAGCCACGATAAAACCTTTGGTCGAAAGTTTAAAGATATTTACAATGCCCTTCATATAGAACACAAATTATCTAAAGAAGAAATTTTAGAAGGCTACTTAAATTCCGCTTCTTATTCAAAGGGAACCGTTGGTGTTCAAGCTGCTGCAAAAACCTTTTTTAATAAAGAAGCTTCTGACTTAACCTTAGCTGAAGCAGCTCTTATTGCAGGAGTCACTCAATACCCAACAAAATATACTCCCTATACAGTTGAAGCCATTGGTCCAGAAGATGACCTCTCCGCTATTGAGCTCAGCCTGGTTCCTCAAAAGGAAACCCACGAAATTACTGACGAAGAAAAAAGATGGGCAGAATATTTTTACGAAAACGAAAAAATTGACGTCTACGAGTATTCACAAATTCTTTCTGGTGAATACACGATGGGAAAGGCTGTCTTTAATCCCAAGTCCAAAGAAAGACAAGAAGTTGTTCTCTATAAAATGAAAGAACTTGGTTACATTAGTCCCGAAGAATATGAAGAAGCGGTAAACCAACCCATTCAAATTGCTCTAGGAACGAGAAAGACCAAAGGACTTTCTTCCTACTATGTCGATGCTGTAAAAGATGAAGTTCTCGCTATTTTAAAAGAACAAGGTCACGATAGCGAAGAAGCCAATGATCTTCTCTACAATGGAGGTCTTCATATATCCACCTCTTTGGATTTGGATATGCAGAATAAACTGCAAAATGTTGTTTCCAAAGACCGGTATTTTTCTGGCAACCACACCGATGAACATGGAATTCCACAACCCCAAGTCGGTTCTGTAATTCTAGACCAATCCACTGGTCAAGTTCGGGCTCTTATTGGCGGTCGAGGTATTGCTGGAAATAATATCCTCAATCGGGCCAAAAATCCTAGACAACCTGGATCTTCCATTAAGCCTATTTCTGTTTATATGACTGCTTTAGAAAATGGAATCACTGCTGGGGATGCCTATAATGACTCCCCCATTGTCAAGAGTCGTGAGTTCCCCTATGCTCCCAAAAACTCCACAGGATACTTAGGTTGGACCACTGTCCGTAAACTCCTAGTCAATTCTTCCAATGTGGGGTCCTATAAAGTAGGCAAGAGTATCGGACGAAATGACGATGACTCCTGGCAAAAGATTGTGGATAATTTAGAAAATCTTGGCATTACTAGTTTAGTCCTTCCTGATCAGGATAAAAAGTACAACGACTTTAACGCCTCTGCCCTTTGTTTAGGCGGAATGAAATATGGTATTAGCCCCTTGGAAATGGCAGGTGGATTCTCTGCTATTGCCAACCACGGTGAATATATTAAGCCAAGCTTTGTAGATTCCATTACTAGCAATATTGGAGAAAAATTATATGAAGCCGATCAGACACCCAAAGTTGTCATGAGTAAGCAAAATGCTTATATCTTAACGAATATGTTGGAAGATGTCGTCCGCCGCGGAACAGGTACCTATGCTAACCTACCCAACTTCCATGAAGCTGGAAAAACAGGAACCACTAACAGGAAAAGAGACTCTTGGTTTGTAGGTTTTACTCCCTACTACACCTGTAGTGTTTGGATTGGTAATGACGACAATACTCCTTTAAGAGATTATTCTAGAATGGCCGCTCGTCTATGGAGAGCCATTATGATGGATGCCCACGAAGGTCTGGATGATAAAGAATTTGAACAACCAGAAGGCATCTACAGAAAGTACATCTCTGGTGCTGGCTATACAGAAATTTTTGCAGAAGGTACTGAACCGAAAAATACCAAAAGACTTTATCGTCCTAAGCCCAAAAAAGATGAAGACGATGATAAAGATAACAACAATAATAACAATAACCAAGAAAGCAGAAAGCGCCGTAAGAGACATTCCAATAATAACGGCAACAATAATTCTTCTAGCCGGTCTAAAAGGAATGAAGAAGAAAACAATTAAAAGCGCCCCTCTGGGGTGCTTTTATCTTCTTTCCATAGAAAATCACAACTTATTCTGTTGGTACTATTGAAAGATAAAATGGATGCGAAAATCGTATCTTAATAAATAAGATGAAAGCAATTGAAAGCTCTTCTTTTCATGGAGACTTTAATTGACAAGTTTAGGAGGATTTTATGAAATGGCAAGGTAGAAGAAAAAGCTCAAATGTTCAAAGAGGAAAAAGCGCAGGAGGTCCTTTGATGTTCGGTGGAGGAATTGGCGGCGTTGTCATTCTTTTACTCTACTTTTTACTAGGTGGAAATCCATCGGACCTTCCAAAACAAAGTACTCCCGCTCCTAGTGAGCAAAGGCAAGTCTCTCAAGAAGAAACGGTATTAGAAGATTTTTTATCTGTTGTCTTAGCAGATACTGAAGATGTTTGGCATGAAAAATTTAATGCGTACGGCTTAGACTATGCTGAACCGAAAATGACCTTATTTAATCAAACCACCCAATCTGGATGTGGTCTTGCTCAATCAAATATGGGACCCTTTTATTGTCCAAGAGACCAAATTGTGTATCTCGATGTCTCTTTTTATAATGAATTGAAAAACACCTTTGGTGCTGGAGGGGACTTTGCATTTGCCTATGTTTTAGCCCACGAAATTGGTCACCATGTTCAAAATCAGTTAAATATCATTGGTCAAATTCACCCACTTCGCCAACAACTACCTGAAGCAGAATACAATAAGTACTCTGTGGCAATGGAATTACAAGCAGATTATTTTGCGGGGCTTTTTTCCTACTATGTTCAAGAAAAAGGCTATTTAGAACAAGGAGATATTGACGAAGCTATGAACGCAGCCTCCTCTATAGGCGATGATCGAATCCAAAGAATGAGCGGTCAAGAAGTCAATGCAGATAGTTTTACCCACGGAACATCCAAACAACGAAAAAATGCTTTTGACCAAGGCTTTAAATACCATGACCTTGAACATGCTATGCAATTTTTTGCAGGCCTTAAATACCAACCAAGATTTCAAACACATTGAGGTTTTAGCCTCTATAACAACTATGAGGAGACTCGTTTATTCGGGTCTCTCTTTTTTATGTAATCACCCCATAGAAATTAATAAACGCCCTGGAATCTTTCCAAAATTTTTCATTTTTATCTAGTCTTGAATCGAGCTCCTTCCTTCTAAAAAATAGACTCTTTCAAATATCCTGCAGAACCTTTTCTGAACAAAAAATTCTATGCTATAATTTATTTAGATTAAAAAAACTTTTATTTAATAAATTTTTTAGGAGGAATTAATGGATTACAAAAAAGAGTCTATGAAGCTGCATCAAGACCTAAAAGGGAAGCTAGAAATAAAAACCAGAGCAAAAACAGACACCAAAGAAGCCTTGGCCCTAGCCTATACCCCTGGCGTTGCAGAAGCCTGCCTAGCCATTAAAGAAAACCCAGAAGAAGCCTTTCACTTAACAAGAAAGTGGAATCTTGTGGCTGTAGTTACAGATGGTACTGCTGTATTAGGTCTTGGAGATATTGGCCCCATGGCAGGGATGCCTGTTATGGAAGGCAAGGCCGTTTTATTTAAAAATTTTGCTGATGTGGACGCCTTTCCCCTTTGCCTAGGAACCAAAGATCCTGAGGAAATTATTCAAACCATAAAAAACTTCGCGCCTACTTTTGGGGGGATTAACCTAGAAGATATTAAAGCTCCCAAATGTTTTGAAATAGAACAAAGACTCACCGAGGAATTGGATATTCCCGTCTTTCATGACGACCAACACGGAACAGCCATTGTCGTTTTAGCTGCTATTTTAAATTCCTTAAAACTCGTGGGGAAAAGTTTGGACTCCTGTAAAGTAGTTATTAGCGGTGCAGGAGCTGCTGGTATGGCCATCCTCCACCTTCTCCAACTTGAAGGAGCCAAAGACGTAACTTTTGTAGGTCGTAAAGGAATCATCGGCCCTGACTATTATCCAGACCCCTACCGGCAAAAGATGCTGGCAACTTGTAATCCACGAAAGGTCCAAGGCGGTATGGAAGAAGCTCTTACTGGAGCTGATATCTTTATTGGCGTATCAGGCCCTGGCCTAGTAACAACAGATATGGTAAAAAAGATGAACAAAGATGCCATTGTCTTTGCCATGGCCAATCCGATTCCTGAAATTTATCCCCAAGAAGCCAAGGCTGGCGGAGCTAGAGTTTGTGGCACTGGACGTAGTGACTTCCCCAACCAAGTTAACAACGTCTCTGTCTTCCCAGGACTTTTCCGAGGAGCCTTAGATGTCCGAGCAAAAAGAATTACTGACAATATGAAATTAGCTGCAGCCCATGCCATTGCAGATTCTGTAGAAAATCCGCGGGAAGACTACGTCCTTCCTGACGCCTTTGATTTACAAGTGGCTCACCGCATTGCCGAGGCCATTGGGGACCAAGCAAGGAAAGATGGGGTTGCAAGAATCCAATGAACTATCGAATGGAACACGACAGCCTAGGCGAATTACAAGTCCCTGCCAACAAATACTGGGGCGCCCAAACACAGCGAAGCTACCAAAATTTCCTTATAGGTAGTGAAAAAATGCCTAAGGAAATCATTCAAGCTTTTGCCATTTTAAAATACGCATCGGCTGTCACTAACGAAAAATTAAAACTTTTAGACCAAAAAAGGTCTTCCGCCATCCAAAAAGTTTGTGATGAAATCCTTCATGGGGACTTAGATGACCACTTCCCCTTAGTGGTTTGGCAAACAGGATCTGGGACCCAAAGTAATATGAACCTCAACGAGGTCATTGCCAACCGGGGAAATGAAATTTTAGGAGAAAATTTACTCCACCCCAACGACCATGTCAACAGGTCCCAATCCAGTAATGACACCTTCCCTACTGCCCTACACATTAGTGCCCTCCTTAGCATCCAAGAAAAATTGCTTCCAGCCCTAGATGGTCTTAAAGAAACCCTAGACACTTTGGCCCAAGACAATATGGAAGTTATCAAAACAGGTAGAACGCACCTGCAAGATGCCGTTCCCCTTTCTTTAGGCCAAGAAATTAGCGGATGGGCTCGAATGTTGGAAGTTTCAAAAGAAATGATTCTAGATTCCATGGAAAAGATTCGTGAAATCGCCCTAGGAGGAACGGCCGTAGGGACAGGTCTCAACGCCCACAAAGACTTTCCTCAAATGGTGGCCCAAGAAATTTCTAAAAAAAGTGGCTACTCCTTTGTCACTGCAAAAAATAAATTCCATGCCTTAACCAGTAAAGACCAGTTGGTCTTTGTTCATGGAGCCATCAAGGCCTTGGCCTGCGACCTCTTAAAGATTGCCAACGATATTCGCCTCTTGGCTTCTGGTCCAAGATGCGGCATTGGAGAAATTACCATTCCTGCCAACGAACCAGGTTCTTCTATTATGCCAGGAAAGGTAAATCCAACCCAAGCAGAGGCTTTAACTATGGTTTGTGTCCAAGTAATGGGCAACGACGCAGCCATTAGTTTTGCCGCTTCCCAAGGCAACTATGAACTCAACGTCTACATGCCCCTTATTGCCTATAACTTTCTACAAAGTGTCAACCTCCTGAGTGATGCCATGACTAGTTTTAATAAAAATTGTGCTATAGGTATCCGACCCAATCTTCCTAAAATTGAGGAAAACCTAAAAAAATCCCTCATGTTGGTTACCGCCCTAAATCCCTACATTGGCTACGAAAATGCCGCAAAAATAGCCAAAAAAGCCCACGCAGAAAATACTAGTCTCAAGGAAGCCTGCCTGAGTTTAAAGCTCTTGACCGAAAAGGAATTTGATGAAATTGTAGATCCTAAGAAAATGGTTCACTTAGACGAAAATCAATAAAATATTTTTCCATTAAAAAAGCTAGGTCTATAGACCTAGCTTTTCTTCCCTTCAATAAGCATTTTTTATCGATGCAAAATGGGAGAAACCCTCTTGTATAAAAGAAGAACCACAATACTTGCTACAATCCCCTTAAAGAGATTAAATGGAATCATGCAATAAACCATTAAGGACCATAAATCCGTTACCTTTTTGGTCACTGCTGTTCCCGCTGCAACAATGGCATCCATGGGCATAAACTTTGAGTACAAGGGGAAGATAAAATAATAGTTGCTGACTGTTGCAAAAAGAGTCATGGTAATAATTCCCACAAACAAACCAATTAAGGCACTCCGATAAGTTTTTTTGTGGTGATAAATTAAACTAGATGGAATGACAAAAGCGCAACCTACTAAGAAGTTCGATAACTCACCAACTCCTCCTGTTGTGGTTCCCTTAAAAATCATCTCTAAAATAACTTTAATCCCTTCAATAAAGACTCCTGCTACAGGTCCCATGGCAAAACCACCAATAAGGGCTGGCGCATCAGAAATATCCATCTTTATAAAACCTGGAGCCAAAAAAGTAATAGGAAAATCTACATACATTAAAATAAAAGCAATAACAGATAAGACACTGACCTTAGTCATTATTTTTGTCCCAACTCTTTGTTTTCCAGTATTCATCTTCACTCGATTCATCATCTACCTCCTAAAAACTTTAGGCATAAAAAAATGCCCACAACTTCGGGGCTACTAAGATCCTTCTTTCATCCGGACTATACCGTCGGTATCGGAATTTCACCGATTCAGTCTAACGACTCGTGGACTATCACCACCGGTGAGGAATTACACCTCGCCCTGAAGATCATCTTCTCTTATAGAATAGCAAAGTTTATCAAAATTGTCAATATTAATTTTGACCTTTATTATCAATTCCTTCCTCCCTAAAAATAAAAGACTAGGACTTGTCCTTGCAACATTTAAGTTCCTAGTCTTTTATGAGGGAAAGTATATTTATTTATGGTGATTTACCTCTAAAATTCGCATCTTGGGCTTGACCTCATGGATAAGATCTTTAACTCCCTGAGCATCTTCTGGGCTAAAGATAAACCGCCGGTTCATTGCCCCTCTATTGAAGTGAAGCTCAATATTCGGGGCAGACTTTAGACTATCTTTATGAATGGCTTGAATCTCTTCAAAAGTCCAAAGATTATGAAAGCAATGACCTAATAGGCTATATTCAATATCTACGCCTTGTTTTGAAACCACTTGACGTCTAGATGAGAAGCTAACAAGGATTAACACCAAGCCAAAGGGAACATAAAACCAATTATTATTAACATACGCACGATAACTCGCTAAGACCCCCAGGACAATTGCTGCTATCTTTACCCAGAGTTTACGCTCTGGAAGTATTCCATAGTATTTCATCACTTTCACTCACTTTGC
>JASBZN010000033.1 GCA_029983435.1 Urinicoccus sp.
CGTCCCCAAAGGACGAAAGCATAAACTTCGTGTTACCACCTTAATTCATTTAAGTCTCACAACTTAAACCTCTTCAGGTACTATCATACCCTATCTCTATAACGGGAGAACCCGTAACCGTCTAAAAAATTCGACGATTCCAATAAAAAGACCATGTTCCTAAACTCTTTCTTTGCTTCTCTCACCAAACGAAGCTCTCTGGGAAAGTCCAAGCTCAGTACTCTTCTTTTTTTCTTGTTTGAGTATAAAAGTATTATATCGGGGTCTTCTTTTCTTGTCAAGAATAAGTAAAAAATTTTTCTAATGGGGATCTAAACGATTTTTTAATTCCAAAAGGGATTCCATGGTAGCCTCTTCTAAACTATTGACGGTTCCCTCTTCTTTAAGGCGGTTTTTCCGCCGAAGAAGTCCTTCCCTAGCATGGGCCACTTCCAGCTCCAACTCCCGAGCAGAAATTCTCGTTCCTCCTCGGGATAAGATAATTTGCTGTTCCATCCCATCACTTGTTGCCACCCTTACCCGCCGGTGCCTTCCTATGAGGTTGAGTTCTTGCTCAATATAGTGGTCCGCTGTTTGCATGGCCTTGGTAAAAACAACATGGATTCCCTTGTAGTAAAACTCTTCTCCAGGATTTTTTTTGACCTTATAGGCATCAAAGACCAAGATAACAAACTGCCCCGTATAGTGGGCATACTCCACCATCCTATCCATGAGTTTTTTTCGCGCCTGTTCAAAGTCCTCTTCCTGGTCCTTGGCCAAACTGGGCCAGGCATTTAGGATGTTGTAGCCATCTACAAAAAGATAGGGTCGATCTTTTTTATAGTAGCTTTTAACTTTCTTCATGACGCTTCCTGGCAATGTCAAAGGCCAGGATCCCAGCTACCACAGAAACATTTAAAGAATCCAAGTCTCCGTACATGGGAATGGATAGGATTCCATCCAAGTGACTCTTGGTTGGATCACTTAGACCCTTTCCTTCACTTCCCAAGACAAGGCAAATGGGTCCCTTGGTATTTTGTTCATAGTAGGGTCTTTCCCCCATGTCTGCTCCATAGACCCAAATGTTATCTTTCTTTAACCTTTCAATGGTTTGGTTGACATTGGTTACTTGGGCAATTTTAATATGGGCGCAGGCTCCAGCACTGGTTTTAAATACCGTTCCTGTTACCTTGGCAGACCGGTGCTTGGGAATTAAAATTCCATGGGCTCCAGCCAGGTAGGCCGTCCGAATAATCGCTCCCAAATTTTGTGGATCCTCCACCCCATCCAGTAAGAGAAGAAAAGGATCCTCTCCCTTCTTTTTAATCATAGAGAGAATTTCTTCATAAGAGCTATAGGAATAGGGCTTGATTTCACAAACGACCCCCTGGTGGTTTTTCCCTTGACTTAAATCATCTAAAAAATTCCTGTCTACTACTTTTACAGGGACCTTTTTTTCCTTGGCCAAGTCTTTAAATTTAGCCACATTCCCCTTGTTGTTTTTTAGCAAATAGAGGTTCTTGGCCATGTTTTTTTCCACAGCCTCTTCCACGGGTTTTCTTCCGTAAATTAAATCTTGCATTGGTTTTCATCCCCTAAAAAATACGCCCGCACTTCTTCCATTTTGCCACAAGTCATCTTTCCTTCTGGACAGGGGCCTTGCACACAACCTGGACCAGCCTTAGCAAATAGCTCAGGATAGACTTTTTTTACTTCCTTGAGCATTTGCGTAGCCATTGCCCGAATTTCCCATTGGGCTCTATTGCAACACCGTAGAGAAAAGAAGTGTAGAAGGGTTCGGACATTCATGGTAAGAATAATTTTGGTTTCACACGCGTTGGGAAAGACGTAGCGAGCATCTTCAATGGCTCTTTTTTCAATGGTCTTTCTTTCCTTTTCAGAAACGGGTCCCTTCTTTAATTCTTGGTCAACAAGCTCTTGAACCAAGGCCTCATAAGCCTTTTGGTCCCGGTCCATGCTGGCTTCAAAAATTTCCTTGGCCTTGGGATTTTTTTCAATGGCTGGAGGAATGATGTAGTCAAACTGATCCAGACGGACATACCGTTGGGACTGTTGGGAATAACTTGCCAAGCGGTGGCGGACCAATTGATGGGAGCAGGCTCTGGAAATCCCCTCTACATAAAAGGTAAAGCTCACATGCTCCATAGGAGACATATGGCCAATTCCAGCCAACATCTTAACGAAACGACTCACTTCTTCTGGAGAAGATTTCTCCTTAATGTCTTCAAGGCCTGCCTGGGAATAACACAATTTTGCAGCTTGGGCAATAAGTTCATCCCCATGAGGGGTATAATCTAATAGTTCAACTTTCATTTTCCCACATCCTTTGGAATAGTTCTCTTAAGCGGTCCCTTTGGCCCGTTAGATATAAATAGCCCCATAAACTTTCAAAGCCTGTTGCCAAGCGATAGTCATTCATGCTGGCATTTTTGGCCCGGGTTTTGGGGTGGGCATTTCGCCCCCTTCTCACATAGGTCTTTTCTTCTTCTGTCAGTCGGTCTTCTATCTTTTTTATAGCTTCTGCTTGAGCATGGGCTTTTACCATGCTGGCACTTTTTTTGTGAAGCTGGGCTGGTTTGGTTTTACCATCTAAAATCCAGCTCCGGACCATAATTTCATACACTGCATCCCCTAAATAGGCCAGGGTCAAAATAGGAATTTGCTTTAAATCAATGGTTTCCCTGGCCATATTTAGGTCATCTGTTAGATTCTTTTCCATTTTGTTCCATCTCTAGAATCTTCAATGGCAATTCCCATTTCTGTTAATTGGTCCCGAATCTCATCTGCTCGAGCAAAGTCTTTATTTTTTCGAGCATCTTCTCTTTCTTTAATTAAGGTCAAGACTTCTTCATCTACTTGGTCTTCTTCCTTATTTAAAAGTCCCAAGACCTTGGCCAGTTCTCCATAGACCTTTTTCGCTTTTTTCAGGCTTTCTTTTCCAACTTCTTCGTTGATCCCTTGGTTGATCCGTTTGGAAAGGTCAAAGAGTTTAGAAACTGCATCTGCTGTGTTCATATCATCTTCCATGGCCTGGCAAAACTCTTCTTTCAATTGAGCCACATCTTTATCAAAGTCTGGGCTTTCCTTCGCTTGGGCTTTTTCTAAGGCAGCTTCCAGGCGGTCTTTGGTATTGTAGAGTCTTTCCAGAGCGTGTTTATTTTGGTCCATTACTTCCTGGGAAAAATTAATAGGGCTTCTGTAGTGACTGGAAATTAAAAACAGACGCAGGACTTCTAGGTCATATTCCTTGCTAATGTCCCGAACAGTAAAAAAGTTCCCCTTGGACTTACTCATCTTTTCATGGTCCACTGTAATCATGCCATTGTGGAGCCAAAATCTTGCAAAGTCCTTGCCATTATGCGCTTCAGATTGGGCAATTTCATTTTCATGATGGGGAAATTCTAAGTCTTCTCCCCCAGTATGGATATCAATAGTTTCTCCTAAAAGAGTCTTGGCCATAACGGAGCATTCAATATGCCAGCCAGGCCGTCCTTCTGACCAGGGGCTTTCCCAGGCTGGTTCCCCTTCTTTTTTCTTCTTCCAAAGGGCAAAATCCCCAGGATTTTTCTTTCTTTCATTGACCCCAATCCTGGCTCCACTTTGCAGGTCTTCTAAGTTCTTACCAGAAAGCTTTCCATAGTCCTTGGCCTTAGTGATATCAAAATAGACATCGCCATCTAAGGGGTAAGCTGCCCCCTTGTCTACCAAGTCTTTAATAAAGGCAATAATTTCATCCATATGCTCTGTAGCTCTGGGGTTTAAGGTCTTGTATTCATAGAGGTTAAGACCTTGGGCATCTTTTTTAAATTCTCCAATAAAGCGATCGGCGATGTCCCTTACTTGGACACCTTCTTCATTGGCCCGTTTAATCATCTTGTCGTCAATATCTGTAAAATTGACAACGAAATCCACATCCCAACCCTTGTAGATAAAGTACCGGCGCAGGGTATCAAATACCACCATGGGTCGAGCATTTCCAACGTGAATATAATTGTAAACAGTGGGGCCACAGTTATACATGCGAACGTGCTTATCTTGGATGGGAGTAAATTCTTCTTTCTTTCGAGTTAAGGTATTATATAATTTCATTTTGACCTCCCTAAAATCTATTATCATCTCTAGTAAAGAGGATTCTACTTATCTACTTTATTATACGAAAAATTTCACCTTCCATCAAGAGACCTAAAAAGGACCTGGGTCCTAAGACCCAGGTCCTTTTCTCTTTCTTAGCCAAGATAAACATCTTGGTAGTCTTCTGTTGTTTCTAGTTTTTCCTTGGCATAGGAGCAAGTAGCTCGTAGTTTAAAGCCTTCTTCTCTGGCTCTTTTTACGACTTCATCTACAAGCTTTCCTGCAACACCTTGACCTCTTAGGGAAGAATCCACACCTGTGTGAGTAATATTTACTTCTCCTTCTCCTGAGGGTTGGTAGTTAATCACCGCTTCATTGTCTGTTTCGCTATTGCCAACATAAATACAGTTGTTTCCACGTTTAAATTCCATTTTTACCTCCTTCAATTTCTTTCTTACTAAAAATTTACCCCTTCTAGGAAAATTTTAAACACTAGGCCAGGTAGTCAATCACCTTGGGAAGAAGTTGCTTTTTCCGAGACATGAGTTTTGGAATGATTTTTCCTCCCTCTTTCCATCCCTCGTAGAAGGCCTTTTGAACCTTGGCCTTTTGGGGACCTTCCAGAATTAAAAGGGATTCCTCTTTTAATATATCTGTAATCATAAAGGCAAATAAGTCTTCCTTAGTCTGGTCCAAAATCCCCTTCATGGCCTTGGAAAAATCTTTTTGTAGGTCTTCTGCAGCAGCCAAATCCATAGTAAAGGCTTGACCCAACCGACATTTTTTGTCCTTGACTTGGAAGGTCTTTACATCTCCCCGAACTAGGGCTTCCACATCCTCCTTGGCAAACCGAGTGCCCGCTTCAAACATTTCCATGGCATATTGGTGGAGGTCTAAACCAGCCAAAGAAGCTAGACGTTTAGCCAGGTATTCATCCTGTCTTGTAGACGTTGGGGACCTAAATTCCAAGGTGTCGGATAAGATGGCACTTAGGAGTAGGCCGGCAATTTCCTTGCTGGGCTCCATACCATACTCAAAGTAAAGCTTGGCCACAATACTGGATGTCGACCCGATGGGTTCATTGCGAAAGAAAATGGGTTCGTTGGATATAGGCGCAGAAACCCGATGGTGGTCCACAATTTCTATAATTTCTGCCTCGTCAATATCCTGGATACTTTGCCGAGTTTCGTTGTGGTCGACTAAGATCAACTTGGGTTTTTCAAAGCTCAAAAGATGGTCCCGGGACAAAGATCCCACAACCCGGTCTTCTTGGTCCAAAACTGGGTAGGCACCATAGCGACTTTTTCTTAAGCCCTCTTGCACTTCTTCCAGGCTTTGGTTTAAGTAAAAAACCTGGAGATTGGACCGAGTGGCCTGGTAACCCACAGGAACAGCTTGAGGTAAGAGCCTTGTGGTCATAAAGGTAGAAAGAGGGGTCCGAATTACCATAACGCCTGCTTCCTGAGCTGCTTGTTTTACCTCTTCTTCTATTTTGGCATTCCTGGTTAAAATAATCAGGCTGACCTTTCTCTGAATGCTGGCTAGCTGGTATTCTTTTCTATCCCCTACAATTACCACGTCATTTTCTTTAATGGAATTTGTAGAGTTTTCTGGTGCATTGGCAAAGACCCGCATAGCTCCTCTTTTTTCAATGGTTTGACCCTTGCCAACTAAAAGAGTCCCCCTTAAAACCTTCAGGATATTTTCAATGGGCGTTTGGGAATCAAATAAAATTTCATCGGCCCAAACATCGCTATAGGACCGCCAAAGGTCTTGAAGAGTAACAATACCAAAGAGCTTGTCCTTTTCTGTAATAAAAAGGGTGTGTCTTTCTTTATCTTGGAGCAAATTTACCGCCTCATAAAGGGGCATGGAGTCCTCTATACAAAGGGCCTGGTCAAACTTCAAGTCTTCCACTGTGGACTTCATGGATTCCACGAGTTTAGGTTCTTGAAAACCGAACCGATCTAAGACATACTTGGTTTCTTTATTTAAATCTCCCAAACGAATGGGTAGGTAATGGTGGCTGGATATTTCATTTTTAAAATCTGCATAGGCAATGGCGCTAGCAATAGAATCTGTATCTGGATTTTTATGACCTGTAATATAAATTGTTTCTTTCATTATTCCCCCTATTCTTTGACAAAAATAGAGACGGTTGTCATTGCAATCGTCTCTGTCATTTTATTTTCTATTGTTTAAACTTGCTTGGATAAATCCGTTAAAGAGAGGATGGATCCTGTTGGGTCTGGACTTAAATTCTGGATGAAATTGGCAGGCCAAGAAGAAGGGATGGTCTTTCATTTCAACAATTTCTACCAAATCCAAATCTTCATGGATACCTGAGAAGACTAAGCCGCCTTGTCTCAATTCTCCCCGAAAATCATTGTTTAATTCGTAGCGGTGGCGATGACGTTCTAGAACAGAATCTTCACCGTAGAGGTCTCTGGCCTTGGTTCCTTCTACCAAGTGGCAGGAGTAATCTCCCAGCCGCAGGGTTCCGCCAACATTTTCTACAGCAATTTGCGATTCCATTAGGTCTATTACTGGATAGGGTGTATCGGGATTTTGCTCTGCAGAAGAAGCTTCTTTTAAGTTGCAGAGATGGCGGGCTACGTCAATGACTGCCACTTGCATCCCTAAGCAAATACCAAAGTAGGGAATCTTATTTTCCCTTGCGTATTGGCTACTTAAAATCATCCCTTCTACGCCCCGATTGCCAAAACCTCCTGGAACAATAATGCCGTTTACATCTTTAAAGTATTTTTCTGGTCCGTCTTTTTCAATGTCTTCTGAATTAATCCAGCGAATATTGACCTTAGCCCCATTTTCATAGCCTGCATCCATAAGGGCTTGGGCCACAGAAAGATAGGCATCATGAAGTTGGACATACTTTCCTACCAAGGCAATAGTCAGATCCTTGTCGGCTTTTTTAAAACGTTCCACCATGTCTCTCCACTCGTGGTAGCGTCTTTCTTCGGCTTCCAGATTTAGAAGCTTTAAGATGTAATCATCTAAGTGTTGCTTGTGAAAAATCAAGGGCACTTCATAAATCAGATCCACATGCTCAGATTGGATAACAGCTTCTGGTGGTACGTCGCAAAAGAGGGAAATCTTATTGCGTAAAGATTCATCCACATCTCCATCGGACCTAGTAATAATGACATCCGCCTTGATCCCTTGGCTCATGAGTTGCTTGTAGGAGTGTTGGGTGGGCTTGGTTTTCAGCTCATCAGAACCTGGAATTTGTGGTACCAAAACCGTATGAATAAAGGCCACATCTCCCTTGGGGTGTTCTGAGTGAATTTGCCGAATGGCTTCAATAAAGGGTAGGGATTCAATGTCCCCTACTGTCCCCCCAATTTCCGTAATGACAATATCGGCTCCAGATTCCTTGGCAGCCTTTGTAATGGCATGTTTGATTTCATCTGTTACATGGGGAATGACTTGAACCGTCTTTCCATCATAGTCTCCCCGGCGTTCTTTTTTGATAACTTTCAGGTAGATTTTCCCTGTGGTAACACTGGCCCTTTTCGTCAATTCTTCATCGGTAAAGCGTTCATAATGTCCTAAGTCTAAGTCTGTTTCTGCCCCGTCCCTAGTAACAAAAACTTCCCCATGTTGATAGGGGCTCATGGTTCCTGGGTCCACATTGAGATAGGGATCAAACTTTTGCATAAAGACGCTAAATCCTCGGTCCTTTAAGAGTCGACCAATACTGGCAGCACTAATTCCCTTACCAATTCCCGATACCACGCCACCTGTTACAAAGATATACTTTGTCATTTTTTCCTCCTTACATTACTGAATTAAATAGTTCTTCATAAGTTGGAAGAGACCAATTCCTACGGCTCATATCTTCTTCTAGATTATCACAAATTTCCCGAACTTTCTTTAGTTTGGGAAGAATTTTCTGTTGAAGAAACTCTGCTTTTTCATCTATGGTTGCTTTTCCTTCGCAAACTTCCAATTCTTCCTTGAGTAAATCTTTTTCTTTATAGAGTTCTTCTACATTTTCATTTAGCTTTTTCAAATAGTCTTCCAGTCTAGGATTTTTTATCTTTTCCAGAGCCTGACCCACAAAGTTAATTTCTTCAAGGGCCGAAGGTAAGACATCTTTTTGTACCATGGATAAGAGGGTCCGACCTTGTAGACCATTGACCTTTACCACTTCTTCCATTCCTATTTCATAAATGGCAAAAAGCTCTTCTTTGGTAAAAATTCCATGGTTAATAAAGACTTCAACACTCTTATCTTCTTTTAAAGATTTTAAGGCTTCGTAAAAGGTGGGATAGGAGGGAAGACCCCTTCTTTCAGCTTCTTCTTTCCAAGCATCTGAGTAATTGTCTCCACTGTAGAGAATTCTTTCATGGGTATGAATTTCTTCTCGGATTAAAGCATAGGTTTCTTGCTTTAATTCTTCTCCTGAAAAATCCTTTAACCGTTCTCCATAGATTTTTAAGGTGTCCGCCATGGCTGTATTTAAGACAATATTTACATCCGCTGCACTTAATGAAGACCCCAACATTCGGAATTCAAATTTATTTCCTGTAAAGGCAAAGGGGCTGGTCCGATTTCTATCTGAAAGGTCTCGAGGCACATAGGCTAAGTTGTTGATCTTAATATCTCGCACATCCATTTTAGGAGTAAAGTCTCCCTCTTCAATGGACCGTAAAACCTCTTCTAAATCTTCTCCTAGGAAGATAGAAATAATTGCTGGAGGTGCTTCTTGAGCCCCTAGACGAGCATCATTGCTGGGGCTGGAACTTGCAACCCTAAGTAGGGTGGCATATTTATTGGCAGAGGCAATCATGGCTGTTAAAAACACTAAAAAGAGGAGGTTTTCTTGGGGATTGTCTCCTGGGTCAAAGCAGTTTAAACCATAATTTGTAGCTAAAGAATAGTTGTTATGCTTTCCAGACCCATTGACACCCTTAAAGGGTTTTTCATGTAAAAGACATTTCAAACCATGCTTTTTGGCAATCTTCCGTAAAAGACTCATGCAAAGATGGTTGTTGTCAATGGTGACATTGGTATTTTCAAATAAAACAGCAATTTCAAACTGGCAAGGAGCGGCTTCGTTATGTTCGGTTTTAGCATAAATTCCCAGCTTGTAGAGTTCTGCATTTAAATCGGCATAAAAGTCCATGACTCTCTTAGGAATAGATCCAAAATAATGGTCATCCAATTCTTGCCCTTTGGAAGGCTTCGCTCCAATTAAAGTGCAGTCACAATTTAAAATGTCTGGTCGTTTTGCTGCTAGTTTTTCGTCAACAAGGAAAAATTCTTGCTCCAAACCCACCTTTGACCGTACCCTATAGGTATGTTGGTCTTTAGCAAATAGGTTGGCAATTTGTGCCCCGTAGTGGCCCACAAGGTTCATGGACTCCAAGAGAGGCCCCCTCTTATCTAATTTTTCCCCATGATAAGAGACAAAAATGGAGGGAATATAGAGAATATTGTCAATGATAAAAGAATTGGCCGTAAAG
>JASBZN010000034.1 GCA_029983435.1 Urinicoccus sp.
GAGAAAATATAAATTCTCTCTGGTATTTGGTCCAACTTTATGGGGTCACCACATTCTGAAAGTCTTCTTTTGGACTCTTTTCTTAAAATTAATCGGCATAGAGAACTCGTTCTCTATGCCGATTTTTATAGGCTAAAAACAAACTTTTATTAACTAAAATAAAAAATCGAGTAAGTTTTCCTTACTCGATTGCTTCCACCTATAAAAAGTGGTCTTTTATTTATTCTTCGATACAAACTGCCTCTTCTTCCTTAGCAAAAAAGCTAAAGACGAGACCAAAAACAATAGCAAAGGCCAACCACAAAAAGGCTCCTACATTTTCAGGGAATATTTTTTGTAAGTTCCCGTAATAATCCACATGGATCAGTAAGGCTAATCCTTTTGATAGAGTCGGCACTAAGGCACCAACTACTAAGCCGATATAAGTTGCTCTTTTAGATATAAAGCGGTCCAGCAATACTCCCAAAATCAAAATAATTGCCACTGGATAAAGAGCATCTAAAATAGGTCCTGAAACTTTAATAATGTATTCTACTCCTCCTAGAGAAAGAGCAAAAGAAATGATACAAAGGAGAATCACCCAAACTTTATAGGGAACCTTCCTATTTGTTAATTCTTCAAAATAATTACCACAAGTTACAATTAAACCAATAGCTGTTGTTAAACAAGCTAGAGCAATGGCAATAGAGAGTAAAACCATTCCCCAAACTCCTAGCATAGCGTTGGTCGATTTAACCAGTAACTCTACTTTACTCAGGTTTTCCCAACCAAAGCTTGAAATGGTAGATCCTAAATAAATAAACCCTCCATAGATAAAAGATAGGCCAATAGCTGCAATGATGGCAGCTTTTTTTGTAAAGGACAGTAGGGGTTTACCCTCATACCCAAGATTTTGAAAGCCTTCCATAACAATAGAGGTAAACATTAAAGCTGCCAAACAGTCCATGGTTTGATAGCCTTGTTTAAAACTGGATCCAAAAACGCCATGAACATTTAAGTCTACTGGCTGACCTAGGGGGGAGATAATGGCTCGAATAATAATGGTTGACAGCGTAATTAATAAAACAGGGGTTAGGTATTTTCCCAAAATATCAATGACCTTATTTTCTGATAGGCAAAAATAAATAACAAGTAAAAAGAAAATTCCATTAACGACAATAGTCGGTACAGACGGTAAGATACTAGCTTGCAGGACTTCTGAAGTGGTGGCTGCTGTTCTAGGAATAGCTAAACCTGGCCCAATACATAAAATAATTAAAAAGCTAAAGATTTTAGCAAATTTTTTTCCTACTTTACTTCCAATTCCTGAAATATTTCCACCTACTTTGGTTGTTGCTAAAACGCCTAGCATAACAAACCCAACTCCTGTTAATAAAAATCCCAGGGCAGAAATCCACCAGGCTCTTCCTGCTTGAATTCCCAAGGTAGGTGGGAATATTAAGTTTCCTGATCCAAAAAACATAGAAAATAAGGCAAAGCCTGAAATAAGTACTTGTTTATTTTCTTTCATATTCCCTCCTTTTCCGAATATTTTCTCATTATATCATGAATTTCATCTTTTCGTCCTTTATTTTGAAAAATATTCTCTTTTCGTGAAAGTTTCACAAAAAGAAATCTTATTCATTCTTCTTTTCTTCTCTTAAGTTCTTAAAAAAATTTGTCAATAAAAGCCCACATTCTTCTTCTAAAACCCCTGGTGTCACTTGAACTTTATGGTTAGAAGCAGGGCTATCCAGTAAATTAATGCTAGACTCTATAGCGCCAAAGCGTTTATTTTTTGCTCCATAAATAAGCCGAGAGACCCGAGTGTTAACGATGGCTCCTGCACACATACTACAGGGTTCCAAGGTTACATAGAGGCTACATCCTTCTAACCACCACCGCTTTAAGCTTTGGCTGGCTTGGTTTAAAGCCTCTATCTCTGCGTGGTAAAGGGCATTTTGGTAGTATTCTTTTTTATTGTAACCTCTTCCCACAATTATTCCATCGTAGACTACCAAAGCACCAATGGGTACATCTCCATACAAACTTGCTTTTTTTGCCAGGTCAATGGCTTTTTTCATAAAAAATTCGTCCATACAATCCCTATTTCAATTTATCAATATAGTACGGATAAGCCCATTTTAACCGCTCCTTCATTGGTGGGGCGTAGCCTTGAGAGGAAAAAATTTTTAAAAAATCCTCTTTGGAATAAAAGGCTGCCTCTGCCACTTCTTCTTCTTGTAAAACTAAATCTTCATCTTTTGCGTCCACTTGAAGCAAATACATATAAGTAAATTTATTTTTTTGCTTTAAAATTCCCAAAAAATCCAGGGCTTCTTTTTTTACTTTTAGGCCTATTTCTTCTTGAATTTCCCTTTGCATTCCCCTTATAGGCTCTTCATCTGGATGCAGGCTGCCACAAGTAATTTCTAAAAAATAAGGATAGCTTTCTTTTTCCTTGCTCCTTCGAGGAATTAAAACCTTTCCCTCCTGGTTTAGAATTATAACTCCAACAACCCGGTAGTATTCTCCTTCTTCTAAAGAATCTCCCCGATTCACTACTTTCTTCAAAGTTTGGTTGTTTTCATCATAAAGTTTCCATTTTTCCATCAAGACTTCCTCCTGCTTGGATAACAATCTCTTTAGCCATTTCCAAGGTGGGATCAATGCAAGTTTCTTTCCAATGAAAGATTTTTTTTGCAAGGGGAAGCTCTGTACAACCTAAAATAAAACAATCGGCTCCTTGGCCCTTCAGGTCAAGAAAAACTTCTTCTATTTTTTCTTGAGGATAGTGAAAGTTCTTCCCCTTAATGGCTTGATAAATCAAATCTTGAATAATATCTTTTTGGTCTTCCTTAGGTTCTAGATACTGAAGTCCTTCTTCTTTTAGTGATTTTTGATAAAGACCTACTTCTAAGGCTCCCTTAGTAGCTAGGATTGCCGGCATCTTGTAAGAACAATGGGTCAACTTTTTTGCAACGATTTTTTGCATATGAAGGATAGGGATATCCAGCTCTTTTTTTAAGTCATCGTAATAATAATAGCTAGTATTACAAGCAATGGCCAGGATTTCTGCCCCCATATCTTGTAATTTTTTTGCCTCTGTCACAAGAGTTGGATAAGGGGATTTTCCCTTATGTAAAATTGCCTGGGTTCGATCGGTAATTTGTGGAATATTATTAATGATTAGGGGAATATGGTCTTGGTCTTTTTTAGCATCTGTCACTAAAACAATTTTTTCAAAGAGATCTACCGTTGCCAAAGGGCCCATACCTCCAAGGATTCCAACTTTTTTCATGAAATTCCTCTCTATCTTTTTTCTTTTATAGACTAAAACTTAAGAATTGAAAAAAGGAGAAAACATAAGAAAATTTATTTTCTCCCATTCCTCGTTCATTCATTTTCTTGTTTTTCAAAGATTCCTGGTCCTAAAACACCTATAATCACGTCTACAGCTTCCTCGTAATCTTGAGAATCTACATATATTTCACAACCATAAATAGATCCTCCACTAATAAGCCGCATATAATTTCCTGATTCATAGTCTTTTAAAGAGTAGGGAATTCCTGCATCCTCTAAAGCGACGGTAGCAATTCCCCTTTCCAAATCACTATATGCTTTCATTAAAAAAACAATTTCTTCCATTATTTTCTCCAAAAACGCGGTCATAGACCGTTTCTTTTTTTATTTCTTCTGCCAGCTCTTTTCCTCTAAAGCATTCAATAACTTGAAAAGCTAAGACTAAGGCAGCTGCAGGTCCTATGGCTGTAAAAAGATTCCCATCTTGAACCAATCTTTTTTCTTGCCGGCCTGGAGTTTTTAAATTCTTTTCATAACCTGGATAACAAGTATAGAGATTTTCTCTTAAGACTCCAGCCTTATCTAGGCTTACTGGTCCAGCACAAATAGAAAATAAAAACCGATTCTTTTCTTTAAAATACTGAATAGCTTGAAGAATTTTTTTCTTTTCACTAATGGTTTCGGCTGCTGGTAGACCTCCAGGAAGATAAAGACCTTGATAGTCCTTTAAATCTACTTGATTCAAGCTTTTATCTGCTTTAATTAAAATCCCATGGGAAGAAGAAACTTCTAACTTCTGGTCTAAGGACACGGTATCTACTTGGATTCCTGCCCGCCTACAAAAATCAACAGGGGTTAAAGCTTCTATTTCTTCAAATCCTTCAGCAAAAATTACAGCTAATTCTTTCATTTTTCTCCACGCCTTATTTTTAACTATTTTTTGCTGATGTTATTACTGCTTGACTTACTAAAGACCGAAAGGCTCCTTTTTCTAACTCTTGAACTCCCTTAATGGTGGATCCTCCTGGAGAAGTCACCTCATCTTTTAAAACGCCTGGATGTTTTTTCGTCTCATCAAGTAAAAGAGCTACTCCTTTAAGGGTTTGGGATAAAAACTCGTAGGTGTCTTGTCTTTTTAAGCCACAATAAACTCCCCCATCGGAAGCTCCTTCTATAAATAAATCAATAAAAGCAGGCATACAACCACACAAGGCACAAAAAGCTGAAAATTGATCTTCTGAAATTTCCTTATAGGCTCCAAAAACCCCAAGAAACTCTTCAATATCTTGCCTTTCTTCTACTGTAACTTCTTTAGAAAAAGCAGCTGCCGTCATAGACTCTCCCACTTGAGCTGGCGTATTAGGCATTATCCGAACCAATTTTTTATGGTGTAAAATATCTTCCATCTGTTTTAAACTTTTTCCCATAACCATAGAAATTAAGGGTTTTTGCAAAACATCTTTTAACTCGTTCATTAGCTTATCTGCTTGGTTGGGTTTAACCCCAATGAAGATGTAGTCTGCCTCTTGGCAAGCCTTTCGATTGTCTTGGGTTATTTTTACTTGGTCAAAACTTTTAAATTTTTCCAATTTTTCTAAACTTCTATTGGCTAAAATTAGAGAATATCCTTTTTTTGCCAGAGCCATGGCAATAGCTCCTCCCATATTTCCTACCCCAATCATGGCTATTTTTTTATCCATAGGCAACCTCCTTAAAAAAAGTACTTTCTCCTAGGAAAAAGTTACTTTGGCTGAATGGTAATGAGTTCAATAGTCCCATTACTTTCTTTTTCAATTTGATAAATATAATTTTGGTCTGAAATAAGTTCCCCACCTTGAATTTCAGATCCTGCTTGTTTTAAAAGATAGTAAACTAGTCCTCCAATGGATTGAAAGCCTAGACTATCAATATTGTAATTAAATTGCTGATTGATAGACTCTACCGATGTTGCTGCAGAAAAAATACCTGCATTGATATCTACGTCTATCTTTTTTTTCATAATAAAATTTTTGACAAAAAAGAGGATAGCAATGGCAATGGACCCAATTAATAAGTCCATCATGGTATCTGACTTAAGTAATAATTTTCTTGCAATAACAAAGGTAATTAAGTAAATAATATTTTTATCGGAATAGGCAATGAGCATCATAATAAATTCCATACCGATAACAAGCATTAAACTATGTTTCAAAAATTCTTGAAAGACATTTATAGAAACACTGGGTTCGCTGTTTGTAATTTTTATAATATACTTAAACAAATCTGGAAACGAAACGATGATGGCTAGAATAACTGTGACGCTAATAATAATTTCTAAGATATAAATCAGCTTACTTATAAATAATAAATTTTTCTTCTTATTCATAAAATCTCCTACACATCCGCTGTTTTATAAGCTTCTTTTCTAATTTTTTCTAAGACTTTCTTCTCAATTCTAGAGACAGTCATTTGAGAAATTCCCAATTTTTCTGCAATAGCCACTTGGGTTTTTTTATTGTAATAGCGTTCAATTAAAATTGTTCTTTCCACTTCATTTAGTTTTTCCATGGATCTTTCAATAAAGTCATTTACTTCAATTTGGTCAAAGTACCGCTCATCTTCTCCAACCAAATCCGATAAATTAACTTCCTTATCATCTCCCATCCCTTCAAATTTTAAATCGAGGGATGTTGGAGAATAAACTTTAGAGGCTTCCATGGATTCCAAAACATCTTCTTCTGTAACCCCTAAATAATCAGCAATATCTTTAATTGTGGGGGTTCTTTGGTATTCTTGGGCCAAATTAACCTTGGCATTGTTAATCTTTTTTGATAATTCTTGAATCCGTCTAGGAACTCGAATCGTCCAGCCCTTATCTCGAAAATATTTTTTTATTTCTCCAATAATTGTTGGAGTTGCAAAACTTGAAAATTCATATCCCTTAGAAGGATCATATCGCTCTACTCCATAAATAAGACCAATTGATGCAACTTGAAAGATGTCGTCATAGTCGATTCCTCGATTTGCATATTTTTTAGATAAAATTTCTGCAATATAAAGGTGTTCCTCTATTAGGATATCCCTCAAGTCCTTGTCTTTTGTCTTAGCGTACTCTTGAAACATCTCTTTACGTTCTTCTTTTGTTAATTGACGATCCAAGCGATCGTAGGCTTGCTTATCCATTCTTAATTCCCATTAATATCTTTACGAATCACAAGAGTGTCCTCTTGGTAAGCAACCCCATCTGCCAAAGAAGAAATAATCGATTCACTCATTAAATAGCGGTCGTCTTCTTTAACTTTTTCCTCTTTTATAAAGGGAATTTTAAAGAAGATTTTATCTTCTTCTAAGTCAATTTCTAAAGAAATATCTTTTTCTTGACCATTAATAAAATAGCAGAGATTACAGGCCTCAGTTATAATCAGGCGAAAGTCTTCAATAGCATCTAAATCTAAATTTTTTAAACTAGCTAAAAAAGAAACTGCCAAACGAGCTACCGGTATATAATCTTTTTTATTGGGAAACTTGAGAGATAGACTATCCTTCATTTTCTTCCCCCTCAAAAGTAAAGAAATCATCTAATTTGGTAATAGTAAATAACTTTCGAATGGATTTTTTCATATTCACAATACTTATTTTATGGTCTTCCCCTTTGCATAACTTCAGCAAGTAAATAAATGCTCCTAAACCTGTAGAATCCATATAAACTAAATCCTCAGCATCAATAAGAATATCTGATTTATACTTATTGTATTCTCTCTCACCAATTTTTTTAAATTCTGGAGTACTGGTAATATCCAGTTCTCCTTTGGGTTTTAAAATTAATCTTTTTTCTTTTTCATCGTATTGACGAGATAATTGAAAAAGCATGGCTACCTCCTCCGCTAGTTAAATTCTTAGATTTTAAATTTTTGATAACAAGTTATTCTCCCAAATACTTTGCAACAGATACCACATTAGAGTCCTTAATATTCATTAACTTAACCCCACTGGTATTTCTACCTAGGATACTAATATCTTTAGTTTCTAGACGAATAATTGTTCCCGATTCAGAAATCATCATAATTTCATCTGTTGAATCCACAACTTTTCCAGAAATCAAAAGACCTGTCTTTTTATTTGTTTTATAGGTTATGAGGCCTTTTCCACCTCTTTTTTGGACCTTGTATTTTGCAATTTCTGTCATTTTTCCAAAGCCGTTTTCTGTAATTGCTAAAAGATACTTATCTTCTTTCACAATATCCATAGCAACTATTTCATCTTCTTTATCTAGGTCAATGGCTTTAACACCTACTGCCACCCGTCCAATGTTTCGAACATCCTCTTCTTTAAATCGAATGGCCATGCCTTTTTTCGTTACAATAATGTATTCATCGCCAGGGCAAGATTGACGAACGGTTACTAGCTCATCTTCTTCTCTTAATTGAATTGCATTTAAGCCATTGCTTCGAATATTGGCATATTCTTTAATGAGAGTCTTTTTAATTAATCCTTGCTTGGTTACAAAAACAAGAGAATCTTCCTCTTTAAATGTTTTCACTGGCATAATTCCTTGAATCTTCTCATCTTTTTGTAAATTGATTAAATTGACAATCGCAGTTCCCTTGGCCGTTCTTCCTCCTTGAGGAATTTGATAAGCCTTTAGGCTATAGGTTCGACCTTTATTGGTGAAAAATAATATTGTATCGTGGGTTGATGTGATATAGAGGTTACTGACAAAATCTTCATCCCGTCGACTTAGTGCAGATATTCCCTGTCCTCCTCGTCGTTGAGGTTTGTAGGTTCCTTCAGGCATCCTTTTAATATAGCCATAATTTGTCATGGTGATAACAACGTCTTCTTCTTCAATTAAATCTTCATCGTCAATTTCCCCTTGGAAGGGTTCAATAACAGTTCGTCTTTCATCTCCATACTTGTCTTTAATTTCTTCCAACTCTTCTTTGATGATTCCAATAAGAATCTTTTCACTAGAAAGAATTTCTTGGTACCAAGCAATATTTTTTAATAGTTCTTGGTATTCTAAATCTAAATTTTCCCTAGACAAACCTGTTAACCGGCGAATCCTCATATCTAAAATAGCTTGGGATTGAGTATCTGTTAATTGGAATTCTTCTTCCATCTTGTCTTTGGCTTCTTGGTCATTTTGAGAACTCCGAACAATTTCAATAATGCGGTCAATATTGTCTATTGCAATTTTCAAACCTTCTAAGATATGAGCTCTTTTTTGAGCTTTATCTAGATCGTATTGAGTTCTTCTAGTAACAACATCTTTTTGATGATTTACATAGTGCTTAATAAGCTCTTTTAGATTTAAAACCTTTGGTGCTCCGTTTACTAGAGCTAAATTGATAATTCCAAATGTGGATTGAAGTTGCGTTTGTTTATAAAGATTATTTAATAGAACATGGGGATTGGCATCTCTTTTACATTCGATAATGATTTTAATCCCATCTCGACCTGATTGGTCTGCAATATAAGAAATTCCATCAATTTGCTTATTTTTAACTAAATCTGCAATCTTCTTAACTAAAGAAGCCTTATTAACTTGATAAGGAAGTTCTGTAATAACAATGGCATCTCTATTTTTAAATCGCTCTATTTCAGCAACAGCTCGCATAACTACACGTCCACGACCTGTTTCGTAAGCTTCTTTTATGCCGCTTTTTCCCATGATTTGTCCGCCAGTTGGAAAATCTGGTCCCTTAATATGTTTCATTAAATCCGAAATAGATACATTTTCATCTTCTAAATAGGCAATTACTCCATCAATGACTTCATTGAGGTTGTGCGGTGCCATATTGGTTGCCATCCCTACGGCAATTCCTGTGGATCCATTTACTAGTAAATTTGGAAACCTTGATGGTAAAACAAGAGGTTCCTTCATTTTTTCATCATAGTTTAAACCAAAATCTACTGTGTCCTTATTAATATCACGAAGCATTTCCTGAGCCAAGTCTGTCATACGAACTTCTGTATACCGCATAGCTGCAGCACTATCTCCATCGATCGATCCAAAGTTTCCTTGACCTTCAACTAACATATATCGCGTATTAAAAGGTTGAGCTAAACGGACAACTGCATCATAAATAGCCGTATCTCCATGAGGATGAAATTTCCCCATAACAAAACCTACTAAGTTAGCTGATTTAACAGTTGGTTTATCTGGCGTCATTCCTTCTAAATGCATCCCATAGAGGATTCTCC
>JASBZN010000035.1 GCA_029983435.1 Urinicoccus sp.
AGTATTTGATAAAGTCTCTTGCCCAGTGGCTCTTGATGTCGGTCATGTTTTGATAACTGGAATTTCTTACCAGGACCTTGTGATCTTGGTTGATTTTTTCTGCTTCTTCGGCCAGTTTATCGGAAAGTTTTAAGTCCTTGTAGGCCTTGTTTAACTTGTCGTAGGCTCTTTCTAAGGACCATTCTGTCCGTTTGGAATATTTTAATTCATCCTTTGCATCATCCAAAGCATCTTCTAAATTTTTCCAAGTGCCCTTGGTGTAGTTCTTTTCTTCCAGTTTCTTTACTTTTTCTACTAAGTCTTTTAGCCTATTTTCTTGTCTTTCAAAATCCGTAAGAATAAGTCGATTCTTATCTAACTCTTTTTTTGCATTTTCTAAAGCAAAATATGCAACATCTATATCCTTAGTAGATGAGTTGTCATTAATATAAACTTCCTTTGCTTTATCTAAGATTTTAACAAAATCTTGCCATGCTGTTTTTGTATAGGCTTCTTTTTTAAGACCATTCAGCTCATTAATTAAATTTCTTAAGGCCTTTTCCGCCTTGGATTTCTCTACCTGACTATTAGAGAGTCTTTGTTTCTCTAATAGCTCTCTTCCTTCCAATAAATTTTGCCTTGCAGTATCTAAATCTTCTCTTGTAGCCTGGGCACTCTCTAAAACTTTCTTAGCTTCATTTAAAATTTTTGAAAAATTTTGTAGAGCTTCTCTCGGATAGGCATCTTGATCAATGGATTCCATGTACATGATACTAGATCTTAAAAGTTCTTGGGCTTTAACTTTTTCCTTATCTGGATTTTTACTACCTGGGCCCTTTTCATAGACAATTTTTGTCCCTTCTGTATACGAATCCTTTGGCGGAAAATTATCCCTCTCTTCTCCTGGTACATAAATAGTACAATTTAGAATATCTGCAAAAGCATCTCTTCCAATACTTTTTACCGTAGAGGGGATTCGAATCTCCTTTAAATTGTTGCACCTTGCAAAAGTAGCCCATGGAATATCTTTTAAGCCTTCCTTTAAGACAACTTCTCGTATTTTAGCCCTTTCAAAGATACCTGGTTCCACTAACTGTGTTTCTCCACTTGTAAAAATCACTTTCGCAAGGTTAGCATAAGCAAAAGCCCCATTTTCAATTTTTTCTACCGTCGCCGGAATCGCAAACTCCCCATCTCCTCCTCGGATTGTACAATTTGCAAACATTCCAGCTGGAATATTTGTAAATTTTTCTGGAAGTTTTATATCTTTAAACACTGCTTTATTAAATATATATCCTCCAGTAAATTCTATCTCTTTACTTTCAAACATTAAATTTAAAACTTTTGCATGAGAAAAAGCATCTTTTTTTACTTGCTTTACCCCAGAAGAAATGATTAAGTCTCCCACGACAGTTATATTTGAAAAAACTCCTTCTTCAATAACTTCTACTCCTGAAGGAATATTTAAATTTCCATTAACTCTTGTTCCAAAAAAAGCATATTCTTTAATTTCCTTCAGGGATTGAGGTAGCAATAAACCTCTCTCTAATCTACACTTAGAAAATGATTGGTATCCTAGAGTTTCCAAGCCTTTTGGCAAGACCAGTTTTTCCTTAATATCAAGTCCTGCAAGCGCCTGTTCTCCTAAAACTTTTAACGTCGAAGGAAGTTGAATACTTTTAAAGCTGAGGTTAGAAAATATTGCTACCTTTCGATCCCATTCATCTCTTTTTTGCCCAATCCCTTCTACTGGAACTTCTTTCCCCTTGATATTAAAATAAGCGGGGATTACTAAGTCTATATTTTCTCCTTGCGGTCCTGTATAATCTGTAATAGTACGTGTTTGGGGATTAAATTTAAAATTTCCAACTTGAACTTCGCCTTGTTCTGCAGTAGCTTCTATTGGCGCTGATGGATTTGAAATCTCGCTCTCAGCAAAAACAGGACCTGGTATGTAGCTAAAGAGCATCAAGGCCGATAAGGTGTACGCTAATGATTTTTTTATTTTCATCTTCTTTCCTTTCTATAACTTCATTTGCCTACATACTTTTTGTTTTCTTTCTACTCTTTGTCTTTAATATTTCACATCAACTCCTAACCAGAAATACAAGCCCTAGTAAATAGCTTATGGTTTGTAGCTCTTTAACCAATATTATATGCCTACCCTACCACTAGAAAATGACGTACAAATAAAATGGTAATTCACCTGACTTATGAATTCCGCTTTTCCCATTCTACCTTTCAATCCTTCACAGGCGAATGGTACTCTCTATTTATAGTTGTTAAACCACTTATAATTTGTACATAATTTTATTCAGTAATGAGCATTCCATTTCATTGTCTATCTTTTATTGAATTACTTTTAGTGTAGCACATTTTAAAAAAACAGGCAAACCTTTCCCCCTTATTTTCTCTTAAAATATAGTCTACTTGTATTATACTAAATCTTACGTAAATTTACAGTTTTACTTATAAAAAATTCCCTGGTAGAAAATCTACCAGGGAATAAATCTTTTCTATAAAGATTATAGGCTTCTTAATTTTCTTAAAATCATTTTTTGTTCTACTTGAGCTACTACCCGACGAGTGTAATCAACAGTATCTGGGTTTACACTCATGGAAGTAATACCGGCTTCTACTAGGAACTCAGCAAATTCTGGATATTGACTTGGGCCTTGACCGCAGATAGAGCAAGTTGTGCCATATTTATTACATGCATCAATAAGGATCTTAATGGCACGTTTTACTGCTTCGTTTCGTTCATCAAAGTAACCCATGTTGTTTAGAACACCATTGTCACGGTCAGCTCCCATAACAAGTTGGGTTAAGTCATTGGAACCAATAGAGAATCCATCAACTAATTGAGCAAACTCTTCTGCTTGGAAGACAACGGCTGGTACTTCTGCCATAATCCAAATTTTAAAGTCTTTGCCTTGTTCTAAGCCTTCTTCTGCCATAATTCCTTTCACAACCTTTAGTTCTTCTGGTGTACGAACAAAAGGTAACATGGCAACGACATTCGTTAAGCCAAATTCTTCTCGAACTTTACGCATTGCTCGGCATTCCAAACGGAAACCTTCTTCATATTCAGGAGAAATATAACGAGAAACCCCTCTCCATCCAATCATTGGATTTTGTTCAATAGGTTCTACTTCGTCTCCGCCCTTCAGGCCTCTAAATTCGTTCGTTCTAAAGTCACTCATCCGAACGACAATTTGTCTTGGATAGATGGCACTGGCTACAGTAGAAATTCCTTCTGCAAGTTTATCAATCATCAATTGACCTTGGCCAGTTTTTACCAAATACATTGGATGGGCACCAATCATGTTGGTAAAGATAAATTCTGTACGCATTAAACCAATTCCATCAAAGGGTAGTTCTTTATAGCGTTTAATCAGGTTGGGTTCACCTAGGTTCATATAGATTTTTGTTGCAGTGATAGGTGCAACAGATTTAAGGAATTGTTCGCTAGCAATTGTGGAACCGCCAGTTTGTTTTTCTTCTTCTTTTTCCTTTAAAACGTCCCCTTCATAAACCACGCCCCGAGTTGCATCTACAGTGATTTGTTGGTCTTCTTTTAAAATTTTTGTTCCGTTTTTAGATCCTACAATACAAGGAATTCCCAATTCTCTAGAGACAATGGCAGCGTGACAAGTCCGGCCACCTTCATCAGTAACAACAGCTGCAGATTTACGCATAGCTGGAACCATATCTGGATTGGTCATGCCTGTTACTAAGATGTCTCCTTTTTGAATCTTATTGATTTCTGAAACGTCTGCAATATGACGAACGACTCCACGGCCAATTCCTGGACTTGCAGCAAGACCTCTTAAGAGGGCCTTTAATTCTTCTTTTTCTTCCACCACTTCTTCTCCTTTGTCTTCTTTTTTCAAAGTTGTAATTGGTCTGGATTGTAAGATATAGAGATGTTTTGTATCACGATCAATACCCCATTCAATATCTTGTGGTTTTTTATAAAGATTTTCAATCTTTTGACCTTGGTCTATTAAAAGAGTCAGTTGCTTTGGTGTTAAGCATTCTTTATCGACAAAATCAGGTCCTAGAGCTTTTGCAATGGATACTTCTTCTGTTCCAACGCCAGAAGCTTTTTTTACCACCATGGTATTTTTTTCTGCAATATGTTTTTCTACAATGGTGTTTTCAGCCTTGTCGATGGTATATTCATCTGGTGAAACAGTTCCACTAACAACTGCTTCTCCTAGTCCCCAAGATGCATTAATCATCATTTCTCCAGTGTTTCCGTTAATGGGGTTCGCTGTAAACATAACACCACTCTTTTCGGAGTTCACCATTTTTTGGACAACGACAGAAAGTGATACATCAAAATGATCGTACCCTTGTTTTTCACGATAGTAAATTGCCCGACTGGTCCATAGGGAAGCCCAACATCTACGGACATGATTCATCAATTCTTTTTCCCCATGAATGTGTAAATAAGTATCTTGTTGTCCAGCAAAAGATGCATCTGGCAAGTCTTCTGCTGTTGCGGAAGAACGAACCGCTACTTCAGGATCTTTTACGTCAATATTTTCTGAAAATTCTTTATACGCTTGGATAATTTCATCTTCCAAGGGTTTATAAATTTCCCCATTGACAATAACGTCTCTTACTTCCCCACTGACTTCTTGCAAATCTTCTACATTTTCTACGTCTAAGTTTTTCATCAGTTCTTGCACCTTATCCACAAGACCTGCTTTTTCCATAAAGACGTCATAAGCTCCTGCTGTTACACAAAATCCTGGTGGTACATCAACGCCCATGGAAGTGAGTTCTCCCAAATTGGCTCCTTTACCACCAACAACACCAACATCTTCTTTTTTTATTTCTGTAAACCACTTAATATAAGAGTATTGTGACATACTACATCCCTCCTCGCTTATATATTATAACATATATACTTTTTCTGTCACTCTTTATTTTCTTTTTTCCATAACTTTTTTAATTCTGCAATGGATAAGGTTGAAACGGATTCTTCTGGAATCTCCAAGGCATGGATCACTTGGTAAAGGACCTCTTGGCTTGGAGCTTCTATCTCTACATAGGGCTTGGGATAAGTTCTCTCATCCCACTGGTCAAAATCAAATCGGCAGTCCTTATAAGAATAACTCCTCCTTTGTTTTAATCCTTTGTCAAAACAATCAAAACCGACACACTTTAATATTTCTATTAAGGCTTCTGGCTCATCAATGTGCGTTGTGTATTCATAATTGTCTCGGACTCCTTGGTTAGAGACTTGTTTTTTAAAAGTAAACTCTCTCTCTGTCGCTCCCTCCTTTTTTATGGTTCGCAAACGTAAATAACCTTGATCTTGAGGCCAATAATTTTTACTGGACCAAATATTGATGTTTTCTTGATCTTCTTGTCCTAAAAAAACTCCCCCTAGATCTTTTATCTTTTTTTCTAGTTCTCTTCCATCAATACCCAATAATTTAACTTCTATTTCTCTTTCCATAGAATCTCCTTACATTTAAAGTCCAAATAATCTGCTGACACACAATCATATTGAATTCCATCTCGAATCCCCTGGTAAATATACCGGTGCCCAGCTCCATGTAAGTGGCCATACAAGCAAATCTTTACTGGGTAGTCTTGAAGGACTTTGGTATAAATAGAATCTTCAAAGCTTTGTAAAAAAGGTGGATAGTGAATCATAGCAATAATTTCATTTCCCTCTGGCACTTGATCCAAAGAATTTTTTAATCGCATCCCTTCTCTTAGGGTAATTTTTTCATCTTTTTCATCAAAGTCATTGGAATCTCTAGGAACCCACCCTCGAGTCGCTGCTACATAAATACCCTCTTTGATTTTAACTGCTGTGTTATGAACAAAGTGTAGGCTCTTGAAATCTCCTTCTCGCATCTTCTTCATGCTAGTCCACCAATAGTCATGGTTTCCCTTGGATAAGATCTTTTGCCCTGGCAAATCATCAATATCTTTTAGGTCTTGGTATGCTTCTTCCCACTTAAGAGCCCAAGAAATATCTCCAGGAATCAAGACCCAATCCTCTTGTCCTACATGATCTTCCCAGTAAGTAAAAATTTTTTTGCTATGCTCCTGCCATTCTTGACCAAAGATGTCCATGGCCTTATCCTTGGTATGGTCTAAATGTAAATCTCCAATTGCCCAAATTTTACTCATGTCCACCTCCTAGGTTGATAATATGACAAGGAAATTTTGGTATTTCTTCTTTTCGACTCGTAAAATAGAGAATTTGATGGGTCTTTGCCAAGTCTGCCAAAAGGTCCCAGGCAAGACTTAGTCGATGGTTATCAAAGTGGTTAAAGGTATCATCTAAGGCTATAAACATACCTGGATTAAAAACATCTGCCATCGCTAACCGCGTTGCCAAAGACACCTGGTCTCGAGTTCCTTGAGAAAGAAACTCGTAAGAAACTGTATTTCCTTCTCTTAATTGAACCTCTATGGTCTTTGCTAGACCATGAATCCTCACATACCGTCCCTCTGTTAAATCCTTAAGATAGGTGGAAGCTTTTTGAAAAACTTCTTTTTTATTGACTTTTTGCCGTTGATTTAAAAGCTCTTGAATTATTCGATCTAGTTCGTCTAAGGCTTCCATATCCCTCTTAATCTCTGTAATTTCCTTTGTTAAAGCTTTTTTCTTTTCACAGATTTCTTGAAGAGCCTGTAGGTTTTTTTCCTCTTCTTTAAAAACATAGTCGTATTTTTTCCATTCTCCTATTAAATAGGCCTTTTGGTCCATTTTATGAATTAAATCTTCCTGGAGACTTTTTAACCTGTCTAGGCTGGGGTCTTGACTTAAGAGGTCTTCTGGCTCCAATAAGTATGGATTTGCTTTTTCCATGTCTTCCATCTTATCTAGAGCTTGATTATAGACCTTTAAAACCCTATCTTCTTCTAAGCTTAAGTTCTTCTCCTGACTTTGGACCTCTTTTAAAATCAAATCCATCGGTTTTTGATATTTTTCCTCTATTTGTTTTTTTAAATAGAAGATACAAAAATTGACCCCTAAGCCAATAAGGGAAACTACCAGGGAAAAAACAGCCAAACTTACTTTTTTCCAAATCAAGAAAGCGAGGATACAAAAAAGAACCACCATAAAAATTCGACTCTTTTTTAGCACCCAGTATTGACTAATCTTTTTTCTATCTTTAGGAGAATATTTTTCCTTAAGTTTTCGAATTCTACTCAGGTCTTCTCTACTCTTTTCCGCTCTTTCCTTTTCTTCTAAGTATTTTAGTTTAACTTGGTAAGTTTCTTTTTTTTGGTCTAAAGAAGATGCCTTTTCTCCTTCTATTCGACGAATGGTCTCTTTCGTTTCCTTAATTTTTTCATCCAGATTTTTTGTCTCTTCTTTGAGTTGAAAAAATTCTTGGCGATTTTCTTGACTTCGACTTAGTTTCAGTCTATAGCGCCCTTCTTCTTCCTTGAGCCCTTCTATTTCCAGTAGCTTACTTCCTAGTATTGACCTGGATTGGCCTGGGGTTCCATAAGATTTTTTCTTATCTCTTAACTTATCTATCAGCTGATTTACCTGTTTTTTAGATTGGCTATAGTTGACCTGATAAAAAAAGTTAACCAGGTCATTGGCTTCCATCTCTTCCTGCTGAACCCCTAGTTGAGGGATAAAGAAGACCTCGCGAAATAATTTTTCACTCATTCTCAAAAAATGATCTCCTAATTCTGGAGTCCTGGATTTTTCATAGAGATTTAAGTCTTCTAGAACTTTATTTTCACCTAAATGAAAGACCTTTAAATCTTCTCGCTTTTTTTGAAAATTCCGCTCCAAACGATAAGAGCTTCCATCTACTTTAAATTCCATACTCCCAGCATATTGGTCTCGGTACCAAGGAGCATAGAGGTCTTGTTCCTTGCGATAAGAATGACTTTTGGTCCAATATTTTGTATACCCATAAAACATGCCCACAATAAACTGATGGATTGTGGTTTTTCCAGACTCATTGGGTCCATAAATAAGGTTTATACCATCTTTTAAGACCAAATTTTTTTGATGAAATTTTCCAAATGACCACAAGTCTAACTTTGTCAGTTTCATAAAACATCCTTACATAACTCAATAAATAATTCCTTGGCCCGTTGGTGGATAGGGTCCTGGCTCTCTTCTAAAAGTCGAAAAACATCTCCAAAAAGATCTTCTCGTCTCTTGAAATTTTCTAAAAGTTCCTCCTGGATTCTCTCATCTAAAATAGAAAGCTGATAACCTCTTTGGGCAAAAAAATCTTCTAAAAGAGGACCGTTTAAGTCTAGGATCTGAGTTCCTTTTAAGGTCACTTGGTAAAAAGCGTCCTTCTTTAAATGGTATTTTTCAATCCATTGACTGGGATACGTTCCATCGTCTTCTAGGTCAAATTTATAATAAGACCTTTGGGCTTTAGAAATTTTTTCTATTTGTAAAGGCTTAAGCTCCACTTGGAGAAATCCATGGTCCCCTACTTCTGAAAAATCAAAGGGCTCTGGAGATCCTGCATAATAAGCTTTATCCGTCACTTTCCCACCCTTATGAATATGCCCTAGAGCAATATAATCCATCTTAGAAAAAAATTCTTGCTCCTGGAGAAAGTCTTTGGAAGAAAAGTCTCCATGGAGAAGGCAAATGTTATTCTGACTTGGATCCACCTGTAAAGTCCTTAACAAACTTAAGTCTGGAGCTTTGGGCCCCGTCCAGGATAAGCCAAAAATCCGTAAATTATCTTGAGGAAAATCTACCCAGTCACAATCTTCAATAAAAAAAATATTATCTCCCTCCAGACCCTGAATCTGGTAATCGTGGTTCCCCTTAATGACGATAACATGAGGGATAGGAGCCACTAGGGAAGCAAAGCGTTCTAGGTCTAAATAGCCTGTATAGTCCTGCTCAAATACGTCTCCTGCTAAGAGGAGATAGGAAATATCCTTATCTAAGCAATAAGCCACTTGCTTTTCCAAAGCCAGCCAAAGCTCCTCTCGGCGAAGTTTGGCCAAATGGCGGTTGACGTTAGAAAAACTTCTTCCCAAATGAAGATCTCCACTGTGTAGCAATTTCATATGTCGTCCCCTTTAAACTTTCCTATTTCCTACTTATTTAATCAGTTGTTGCATTTCCTTGAATTCTGGCGTCCCACTAACTTTTGCAATTTCAAACAGCAAGGATTCAGAATTACTAATCACAGCTCCGTATTCTCGCATTTGGTCTATACCATTTCTATGACGCATGGGGTCCCTAGAAGAAATACAGTCTCTAGCTACAAAAACCTGGTAGCCTGCATCAATTAAGTCTCTAACAGAAGCTAAAACACAGATATGACTTTCCATTCCCGTAATAATTACTTGAGTCTTTCCTGTTTCCTTAAGGGCTTGTTCTATGGTTTTTTCTCCCATGATGCTGAAAGCATTTTTATCCAGGCTTTCCTTCCCAGGTGTGTACT
>JASBZN010000036.1 GCA_029983435.1 Urinicoccus sp.
TGCTGTTTCTTTTTGACGAATAGATGAAGCACTACAAATAGTATTATATACTAAAATTTTCCCTGTGAAAACACCTAAAATCTCATTTACTAAAGAATTAAAGAAGTCTTTTTCATTTGTGGTCTGGGAAAGGACCATATAATTGTCCTTTTTAGGAAGTTTTTCCAAGTCTTTTTTGGAAGAAACACAGTAACCTTTATGGGCTCTAGACAAGATCCCATCTACCTCTGGGTGGTTTTCCATTCCAATAACTATAACAGAAAAGCCCTTTTGGTTTGCCTCTTCTACGTAGTCATAAATTTTTTTTACAAAAGGACAAACTGTCTCAACAACTTTATTTTTTTTCTGTAATTTTTTTAATCGATGAATATCTAGACCGTGACTTCTTGTAATAATTGTTGCACCTTGCAGGTCTTCTTGGGGCAATTCCTTGACCCCCAATTCTTTTAATTGATCATTGACGTTTTGATTGTGGACCAGTTCCCCATCTAAGTAAACTTGATCCTCTTTTTCTGCCGTCTCTTTGGCAAGAGAAACAGCTTGCTTCACACCAAAGCAAAAACCTGCATGTTCTGCTAAATAAACTTTAATACCATCACCTATTCCATGCTTTGATAAATTTTATCCATGATTCCTTGAGCTACCATTTGGTAACTTTCTTGGCCCTTTGTTTTGCCCTCCAAAAGTTTGTGGGCATCTAAAGGCGGATGGATTACTAGCTTTAGTTTAGAAAATAAGCGGTAGTTTCCTTGAATGCTTACGGGAGATACGAAACTTTCAGTCTTTAGAGCCAAAAGTCCCACTCCAGGTTTCACCATCTTGTCGTCTCTTTCCTTAACACGAGTCCCTTCTGGAAAGATTCCTACATTATTTCCTTTTTTTAAAAGACGAATGGCTTTTTTTAAAGCACCCAAATCATTTTTATCCCTTTCTACAGGAAAGCTCCCTAGATGGTCTAAAATTTTTGCAAGGAATTTATTTTTAAAGAGTTCCTTTTTTGCCATCCAAGAAATCGGGTGGGGATAAAAAGAGGAAATAAAAAGAGGATCCCAGGCACTGATGTGGTTTGCACAAACTAGGCCACCAGTCTCTAGGGCATTTTCTCTTCCCTGGATTTCCACCCGGTAAAAAAGCTGGAAAAAGACCCTAAGAAAAGCTCCTACGCCTTTATAAAACCCCATTTTTTGCCTCCACAATTGCCGCCATCTTATCTACTGTCTCTTCTAGGTTGAGATGGGTATTGTCGATTAAAATAGCATCTTCTGCCTGTTTAAGAGGGGCCACTGCTCGATGGTAGTCCCGGTAGTCTCTAGCTTGTAAATCTTCTTTTACTTGCTCTAAGGGAATTTGAATATTTTTTTCCAAATTCTGCTCATACCGTCTTTGGGCCCGAATTGAATCCGAAGCGGTAAGAAAAAATTTAACCTTGGCATCTTTTAAAACTACCGTTCCTATATCTCTTCCCTCCATCACAACATCTTGGTCCTGGGCTAATTTTCTTTGATAGTCCAGAAGATAGTCGCGAATGAGGGGGTCTTTGGATAGCTCCGAAGCTCGTTTGCTCACTTCTGCTGTTCTTAGTTCATGGTCCAAAGACTTCTGTTCATAATAAATGCCTTCTGGCGAAATAACGAGGTCCATTTCTTTTAGGGCCTTGGCATGGTCTTTGGGGTTCCCCATTTGAATAAAGGCATAAGCTAAAGCCCGGTACATAGCTCCAGTATCCACATAGGGTATCTTTAATTTTGCTGCCAGAGCCTTGGCAATGGTACTTTTCCCTGCACCACTGGGCCCATCAATGGCTATCGACATAATTCTTTTCCTCCTATGATAAAAAATCACTAACAAGCGTTAGCGATTTTGTCTGCCAATATCCGATAAGACAATACACTTATTATATCGAATATCGCATCTTTTTTCAATTATTTACTGGCATTTTCCCCTGCGAGATAGCCAGTAGAAAATGCAATTTGTAGATTATACCCCCCTGTTAGGGCATCTAGGTCTAACATCTCTCCACAAAAATAAAGACCTGGTCTTATCTTCGACTCCATGGTTGAAGGATCTATCTCGTGAATATCCACACCTCCGCTGGTAATAATTCCCCGCTCTAGCTTATCCAGTCCCTGGTAGCTTAAGGGGAAGTGCTTCATCTTTTGAAGAATCTTTCTTCCTTCTTCTTTGGTAATTTCATTGACCTTTTTGTGGGGAGAAAGTTCTAACTTGTCTAAGAAAATATCCACTAGCTTATGGGGTAACCTCCCCTTTAAAACCGTCTGAATCTCCTTGTTTTGAGCTTGGGAAAAGTCCCTTAAAAGGGCTTTATCTAGAGTTTGTTCATCTAAACTCGGCTTTAAGTCAATTTCCAGTTGTACCTTGTTCCAGCGGTTGATGTAGGAACTCATGGTTAAGGCTAAAGGTCCTGAAATCCCTTCTCTGGTAAATAGAAGGTCCCCAAAGAAATCCAACTTTTGGCCTCCTAAGGCTCGTAGGCTCACATGCTTTAAGGTAAGTCCCTCCAGGTCTTTAATAAAAGAATCCTTACACAAAATGGGAACCAAGGCTCCTTTTAATGGGACAATGGTATGGCCTAAAGCCTTGGCGAAAGTGTAGCCATCCCCTGTGGATCCTGTTGTGGGATAGGACTTGCCTCCTGTAGCTAAAATGACCCTATCAAAAGTGTAGGTTTCTTTTTCTGTCTTTACAAGGAATTTTTCTTCCTGGCTAATTTCCAATACTTTGGTATTTTTTATTAGCTTTCCCCCTTGGTCTAAATACATTTTTTCCAAGGCAGAAATAATATCTGATGACTTATCTGACTTAGGAAAGACCCGGTCTCCCCTTTCCACTTTAAAGGGAACAGGGATAAAATCTTGCAGGGCTTGGTTTGAAAAACTATAAAAGGCAGAGTACAAAAACTCAGGGTTTCGAACCACATAATCAAAAAATTCAGAAATATCCTTATTATTTGTTAAATTACACCGACCCTTGCCTGTAATGTATAGTTTTTTTCCAATTTTTTCATTTTTTTCTATGAGGGTGACCTCCCCTTGTCTGCTGGCAACAATTCCTGCACAGACACCTGCTGGTCCTCCTCCGATGATTCCTATTTTCATTTTTTCTTCCTCTTCTGAATACCAAAAAATATGGGTGGTTCATGAATCTGGTTATAAAATTCAACCCTTTGAACAATAAACTCCCTTTGGTCCAAAGCTTTTAAAAAGTCTTCTACAGCCTCTACCTCTTCCTTGGCTCCAGGATGGGACCGATATGCCAAGATGGTACAAAGTCCTTCTTCTTTTAAGAGCTTAAGGGCCTTTTCAAGGGCTTGGCAAGTGGTCTTTGCCTTGGTGATAATCTCTTTATTCCCACCAGGAAGATAGCCCAAATTCATCATACATAGGTCTACAGGCTCTTTTACATACTTGTCTAAATTTTCGTGGCCATCTAAAATTCCTTGGAAGCAGTCTGTGTCTTTTAACTTTTCCTGGGCCAGATTTAGAGCCTTTTCTTGAATATCAAAAGCTATCACATGAGCTTTAGGATTCTGGTCGAAAATAAATTTACTGTCTTCTCCCTTGCCTAAAGTAAGGTCCAGAGCTAAGTCAATTTCCTTTTTATTGCTTAAAATAAATTGCCGCATCAGGGCAATACCGTTATCTTCAATCATATAATTTTTGTAACTCCCTTAATTCCCCTGGGGTTAGTTGCCGGTAATCTCCTATTTTTAACCCATCTAAAGTGAGGCTTCCCACAGACAAACGATGGAGTTTTTTTACTGAGTGCCCAATGGCTTGGCACATTTTTTTTACCTGGTGATTTTTCCCCTCATGAATGGTTAAATCAAACTGGGTTTGCCCCTTTTTATAACGGATTCTTTCCACCTGGGCTGGAGAAAAAGATTCCCCATGAAAGCTAATGCCCTTTTTAAGACTTTCAAAAGACGCCTCCTCCACCTCTCCTTGAACTAAAACCCGGTAGCATTTATTGATTTCATGAGAAGGATGCGTCATGGCAAAGGTCAAGTCACCGTCGTTTGTTAAGAGCAAAAGCCCCGTTGTATCTTGATCCAACCGCCCAACAGGATAGACTCTGGTTTGGGTCTTTATGAGGTCTAAAACGGTCCTTCGATTTTTTTCATCCTTGGTGGTAGTAACGTAGCCGGGGGGTTTATTTAGAAGATAATAAACTTTCTCCTCCTTTAAAAAAATCTCCTGACCATCAAAAAATACGCGGTCCCCTGGTTCAACTTTTGTTCCTAATTCATGAACTTTTTCCCCATTGACAGAAACCCTTCCCTGCAAAATCAAGTCTTCACATTTCCTCCGAGAAGCGACTCCACCATGGGCTAAATATTTTTGTAACCGCATCTTATTCCTCTTTTAAAAAATTCAAATCTTCTCCGCTAGGATCCACTTGAGGCAACTCTTCCAAGGATCTTAGGCCAAATTTTTTTAAAAACAAGTCTGTTGTCCCGTACAACATGGGCTTGCCCGGTCGATCCAAGTACCCTCTTTGTTCTATGTAGCCAATCTTCATCAGGGTCCTTACAATACTATCACATTGGACTCCTCGAATGTCTTCAACTTCTACTTTTGTTACGGGTTGCTTATAGGCAATAATGGCTAGAGTTTCCAGACCTGCATTGGATAGTTTTTTCTTCTTTTTATCTTCAAAAAACCGTTCAATCTCATCATAACAAGATTCTTTCGTCGCCAATTGTAGGGTGTTTTTTACCTGGATTAGTTTTAAACCAGAATCTTCTTTTTGGTATTTCGCTTCTAGCTCTTCCACTGCTTGGTAAATTCTAGGGAGGGGAACTTCTAAAGTTCGACTTATTTCTGTTACGGCCAAAGGCTCTGCCCAGGCAAATAAAATTCCTTCTATGATGGCTGGTAAATTTTCCAAGTCACTCCTCCCTTCTTTCAATATAAATTTGGACCTCTTTTGGCTTATAGGAAATATAGCATCCTCCAGTTTTTGCCAATTCTAAAACTGCTAAAAAATTGCTAATAAGTTCCTCTCGAGAAGGGTTTTCGCTGAGAAGATCTGTAAATAAAATTCTCTTCCTCTCTACCAAGTGGAAACGCAAGTTTTCAATACAATCACTTACTTTAAATCGCTCGGGATAAATAGGCCGAAGCTCTTCGTTGGTTCGGTCTTCATATTTAATAATAATTTCTGTAAAACAGGAAAATAAATCTTCTGTTTCCAATTCTTGCAGTAAATAAGCTTCTTCCTTGGAAATAATCTCTTGAGGTAGCCGCGTTAAAGCCTTCATTCCCTCTTCTTCTCGGCTCTTAAAATCCTTGGCAACTTCCTTATAAACCTGGTATTCCAAAAGCCTCTTTACCAGAGTTTCTCTAGGATCCAGCTCTTCTTCATCTTCATCCGAATCCTCTTTTCTCTTGGGTAACATCATCCTGGACTTTATTTGCAGTAGCGTTGAAGCCATGAGTAAAAAAGAAGACAGAGTGTTCATATCCATGGTCCGGGCATTCATTTCCTTAATAAACTCTGTGGTTAAAAAAGCAATGGGAATGTCGTAAATATCCAGTTCATTCTTCTTAATCAAGTCCAAGAGCAAGTCCATGGGCCCCTGGTAGATGTCAAGATCAACATCATACATAAAAAATGTTCCCCCAGAAGCCTAGAAAAGCTTGGATCACTCCATTGAAAATAGGCGTCAACACCTTGTCAATAGCTCCAGTAAAAATAGCTACCACCAAAAGTAAATAAGAATATTTTTCATACTGATAAAATTTTTCTTCCCAGCTTCTTGGTAAAAAACTTGCCAAGACCTTAGACCCATCTAAAGGTGGCAAGGGAACCAAATTAAAAAGTCCCAGCATGACGTTATACCAAAGGAGATTTTCCACCAATAAACGAAGGAAGTTGCTAGAAGTAGGATGAAAGTAAAGATAGGCAAAGACACCAGAAAAGATAAAGGCCATTAGGAGATTATAGACCACCCCTGCTAAAGACACCGTCAACATCCCCACTTTCCTTTTCTTAAAAGCATATGGATTAATAGGAACAGCCTTGGCCCAACCAAAGCGAAAAACAACCATGAAAATAAGTCCTATGGGATCAATATGGTTTAAAGGATTAATACTTAATCGTCCATCTTGCTTTGCTGTCGTATCTCCATTTAAATAAGCCACATAGCCGTGGGCAATTTCATGGCCAATAATCGCCACTAAAAGAGCCAGAATCCTGGCTCCATATATTTCAATCGTCATTCTATCCATTATAAAACCTCATGTAAAATCAATTGTGGTTCTGGAATGGCTTCTTTACTATAGCTAATGGCTTTGTGAATATCCTGGATAATAGAATCTAAGTCTGGATTTTTTTTGCCATAAATTTTTGCAATGGCTTGTCCTTTTTTTACTGGGTCTCCAACTTTTTTCAAAAGATAAATTCCAGCTCCAGGATCAATGACATCTTCCATGGTTAAACGACCTGCTCCTAACCTTCTTGCTGCTTCTCCAATGCTTAGGGCATGAATCGTTGAAATATATCCATCTTCTTTGGCTTTTACCTCTGCTAAAAGAGGACTTAATTCTTGTTTTAATAGACCTTCTGCATCTGTTTTGGCCCCTTGCGCCTTAATGAGTTCATTAAATTTCTCTAGAGCCTTACCATTTACAATCGTCTCTTCCAAAGCTTTATAGGCTAGGTCTTGGTCTTGGAATTTTTTTGCCAAAACTAACACTTTAGAACCTAAATTCAAGCAAAGTTCTTCTAAATCTTTAGGCCCTTGGCCTTGTAAAACACGAATCGCTTCTTGGACTTCGATTAAGTTCCCTACCGCTTGGCCCAGGGGTTGGTCCATAGAAGTAATTAAAGCCATAACATTTCTATTAAAGCTGTGACCTAACTTCACCAACTCTTGAGATAATTCTTCCGCCTCTTTTACTGTCTTCATAAAGGCTCCATCTCCTACCTTAACATCCAAGATTAAGGCATCGCTTCCAATGGCAATTTTTTTACTTAAAATACTGGAGGCGATTAAAGACATGTTATCCACAGTTTGGGTTGCATCCCGAAGGCTGTAGAGTTTTTTATCTCCTGGAGTGATATTGGCTGTTTGCCCAGCAATGGCAATCCCTATTTCATTTACTTGTTGGATAAATTCTTCCACACTTAAATCAATTGATAGACCTTCAATGGCTTCCAACTTATCCAAGGTTCCACCAGTGTGGCCTAAGCCCCTTCCGCTCATTTTGGCAAAAGGACAACCTACAGCCGCTACAAGAGGCCCTAAAACTAAGCTTGTGGTATCTCCCACACCTCCTGTAGAGTGTTTATCTACCTTAATTCCTTGAATGGAAGAAAGATCTACCGTATCTCCTGACTCAATTAATTCTTTAGTTAAATCATAGGTTTCTCTTTCGTTTAAACCTTGAAAATAAATGGCCATTAACAAAGCAGACACCTGATAATCCTTAATTTCTCCTGCTAGATAACCTTTAATCCAAAAGTGAATTTCTTCTGAACTCAAGTCTTGGCCATGTTTTTTCTTTTCAATTAATTCATTTATATGCATTCCATCACCTGAACAATCTTTTCAACTAATGCTTTAAATTCTCCCTCTGCCTTTTTCGATGCTAAAACCACATCTTCATGACTTAGAGGTTCATCTGTTACCCCTGTGGCGTGGTTTGTAATAAGAGAAAGTCCCAAGACCCTTACTCCCCGGTGATGAGCAACAATTACTTCAGGCACTGTACTCATACCAACCGCATCTGCCCCTACCGTCCGGGCAAGGCGAACTTCCGCTGCGGTTTCATAGCTTGGTCCTGTAAACCACATATAGACCCCTTCTTTTAAATCGATACTTAAATCTTTTGCCACCTCTTTCGCCAAATCAATTGATTTTTTGCAGTAAGCTTGACTCATATCTAAAAATCGAGGGCCCTTATCATCACAATTGGGACCAATTAGGGGGTTGACCCCTGTAAAGTTAATATGGTCTGTAATCACCATTAAATCCCCTGGATTAAAGCTCTCATTGACTCCTCCAGCTGCATTGGTAACAATAAGATCCTTAATTCCTAAATCAGCCATTACCTTTACTGGCAAGACCACTTGTTCAATAGGATGGCCTTCGTAATAGTGGACTCTACCATTCATGGCAAGAACTTTTTTTCCGAAGAGATCACCAAAGATAAATTCTCCTGTATGTCCCTTTACCGTCGATCCAGCAAAGCCAGGAATATCTTTAAAGGGAAGGTGAATAGTATCTTGAATATTTTTAGCAAAATCTCCTAAGCCAGACCCCAAAATAATTCCTAATTCTGGTTGAAAATCTACTTTTTCTTTTATATACTTTAATGCTTCTTGCGTCATTTTTATTTCGCCTCCATAAAATCTTTGGCCAGTAAAATAGCCAACATGGTTTTCGCATCGTTAAACTCTCCCAAGCGAACTTTCCGAAGAGCTTCTTCAAAAGGTATCTGTAAAACTTCTAAAAACTCTGTGTCATCTAGGTTTGCCTCTCTCTTTACCAAACCTCTGGCTAAAAATAGGTGGACCTTTTCTGTAGAAAAACCTGGAGAAGGATAAAAATCTGCGAGAAAATCTATTTGACTACATTCATAGCCTGTTTCTTCCAAGAGCTCTCTTTGTGCAGCAAGCCCTGGTTCTTCATTGGTTTTTACCAGACCAGCTGGGATTTCAATTAAGGATTTTTCCACAGCCTTCCTGTATTGCTTTACCAAAACCAATTGGTCATCTTCTGTTAAAGCCACCACTCCAGCAGCTCCTAAATGATCTACGATTTCTCGCTTAGAGTATTTTTGGTTAGGTAATTCCACCGTATCAACACGAAGACTTAAAATATGTCCTTCATAAATTTTATCTGACTCCATGGTTCTTTCTTCGTAATTCATACTTCCTCCCTACTGGTTTTAATCATATCTCTTGCTGTTTGCAATGTCGCTTGATTTATTTCTCCCGAACTAATTAGCCGAGCCAATTCTCGAGCTTGGTCTTCATCACTGGACCGCTGAATGTTGGAAACCATCTTCCCATCTTTTAGATTTTTTTCAATAGTGTAGTGGGCTTCCGCCAAAGCAACCATCTGTGGCAAGTGAGAAATTACAAGAACTTGTCGGCCTTGAGCCAAGGTTTTTAATTTTTTCCCCACAATATAAGCTGTCTTTCCACTGATACCCGCATCAATCTCATCAAAAACCAAGGTCGTAATTTCATCTCTATCTGCAATGATGCTCTTAAATCCCAACATCATCCGGCTCATTTCCCCTCCAGAAGCAACTTCTGCTAGGGGTTTTAAATCTTCTCCTAGA
>JASBZN010000037.1 GCA_029983435.1 Urinicoccus sp.
GTGGTCTTTCCTGAGCCAGACTCTCCCATAATAGCCACAAACTCTCCCTGGGTCACAGAAAAGGAAAGGTCCTTTAAGGCAAGAACGGGATTTTCTTTATTCTTATTGTAGATTTTTTCCAAATGATTTACATTTAATAACATGTCATCACCCTTTCTGTCCCCAGTATAGAAAATTTCACCTGAAAAATCCCTCGATTCACCTTACATTTTCCCCTTTAATGTGACATTTTGTAAGTTTCCCTGGGAAAGGTGACTTTTAAAGAAGTCCCTTGTCCTATTTGAGACTCCAATTTTAAATCCAGGTTTAAATTTTTAGCCACTTCTTTCATTAAATACAGACCAATGCCTGTAGACCGCTGAAAATCTCGCCCCGTATAGCCAGTGTAACCCATCTCCATGACCCGAGGAAGGTCCTCTTTGGCAATCCCAATGCCACTATCTTGAAAAACTAAAGTCCCCTGGTCAAAGAAAATTTTGAGCCCACCATCATTTGTATATTTTACAACATTACTCAACCACTGCTTGATAAAAAATAAAAGCCATTTAGAATCCGTTAAAACCTCTACATCCTCTAGTCCTAGATCAATGCTTAAATCTTTATAGATAAAAAGAGGTGCATAGGCCCGAATGGCCTTTTGTAAAAGATTTTTTAAAGACACCCAAGTAAAGACATAGTCCGTATCCCTTCCCTGGAGCCTCTCATAGGACAAGATATTTTCTAAGTATTCTTCCATTTTAAAAACTTGTAACCTGGGATTTTGATCTTCAATCCCCTCTGCATCCAGCCAAGCCAAAAGCGCTGCCATGGGAATTTTAATTTGGTGGGACCAGCGCAGGAGGTATTGACTTAGAGTCTCCTCTGCTTCTAATTTGTTTGCCTCTTGGTTTTTCATTTCTCTTTCCACTTCGTCTAACTTTTCAACGAGGGCTCTTTCTACAAAGGTTTGAGGACTCAGATCCTCCCAGCTTCCTTCTTGAATTTTTTTAACCCGGTCCCTTTCTCTATGGGCATTTTGAAAAAAATAAACCCCCCATAAAAGCAAGTCGATTCCCAAGCCATAAAAAGCATCCGCCCATCGTCCCGATTGGACAAAAACATATAAGAATAAGAAGAGACTTAAAACGAAAGCCAAAACCAAGAGATCCTTTTTATTTTTCAAAACTTCCATAATAGCCAACTCCCTTTTTTGTATGAATGTAGTTTTTTAAGCCCAGACTTTCTAGGGTTTTCCGTAGCCTCCCAACATTTACCGTCAAGGTATTGTCGTCAATATAAATATCTGACTGCCAGAGATTGTTCATTAAGTCCTGCCTAGAAATAACCCTTCCCTTCTCCTGCATACAAGACCGCAAAATCTGAAATTCATTTTTACTTAAATCCATGGTCTTTTCCCGGTAAGTCACCTGCATATTTTCCAGATTTAAGACCAAGGGGCCATCTTCTAAAACCTGGTCTTGAACCACCATTTCGTAAGACCTCCTCAACTGAGCCTTTATTTTTGCTAAAAGCACAGGTAAAGACACCGGCTTTACAATATAGTCATCGGCCCCAAGAGTCATGGCCATGACCTGGTCTGTTTCTTCCCCAATACTGGATAGAAAAAGCAAAGGAAGCTTTGAAATCTTTCGAATTTGGTCTGTCCAGTAATAACCATTCTTAAAGGGAAGCCCAATATCCATAATTACCAAATGGGGGTCCAGGGCCTTAAACTCTTCCAAAACCTGGTTAAAGTCCTTTACTCCTGCCACTTCCATGCCAAAACCTTCCAGGTAAGCCTGAATACTGGAAAAAATACTAGGATCATCCTCTACAATAAATATCTTATACATAGGCCCTCCTTCATCTTTATTTAAACTTATTGTATAAAAGACCCTCCCTCTTGACAAGAAAAAAGCAGCTAAGTTTCCTTAGCTACTTTCCCTATCCGTTTACTTGTCTTGAATATCTAGAATCTTCCAAGACCCCTTTTCTTTTTTTAAGATGAAAATTTCTTCTCTCTTTTCCCTTTCTTCTTTCCCCTCTCGGGTCTTAACCTTGTCATAGGTCACATCCATTTCCTTTCGATCCCCTTCTTCCTTTAGGGGCTTGTATTGGATGTTTTCTACTTGAACCTTGTCCAGGTTTCCTTTGAAAAAATCATCTTCCAAGAGTTTCCGGTTGCCTAGAAGGCCACCATAAGCCTCTTGTGTCAAGTAGGGCTCTAACTTGTCCAGAGCATCTAGGCTGCTAGCTTCTTCTTTTTCCCCTGCTGGGGGCATTTGACTGGAGGTAATTTCCTGCAACCATGCCACAATTTGGTCGCTTTCCTGGTAGAGGTCTGCCCGGGCCCTTAAAAAGGGGCCAATGACTTCATTTTCTTCTGTTCCACGACCACAGGCTACCAAGAAGAGAAGACCTAGGATGTAAAGACAAAGAGAGGTTTTTCTTAGTTTTTTCATAAAGTGCACTCCTTTTACTTCATCAAAGTAAGTATACTTTTTGTACTTATTCTATACCCATTTCTATAAAATATCGGTGTTTTTCTAAATTTTATCTCCATAAGTAAAGACCTTAAGAGCCTCTTTTATGCCTAGATTAAAAAACCTAGACATTGATAGATAAGATAGCCCCCTTCGAAAAGAAGAATCAGAAATAAGACCCAAACAGAAATGATCCCTTTGGTCTTTTTATCCTCAACTAAAAGAGGGTGGTCCCAATCTTCTTTTGTTAAGAGCTTCTTTGTCTTTAAAAAGTCCAGCACCCGCCAAAGACAGAGGAAAATTAAAAGAAGAACTAGGCCAATCCCTAGACCAGGAATTTTTTCCTCCCAGCCAAAAAGTTTCCATAAAGAGATGCTGGCATAGGCAAAAATATGGGTCAAGAGGACCTTGAACTTTTTTGAAAAATATTGAAAAACCCTAGGTTGATTTTTTTTTAGCTCTTCTTGAAGCTCAGGAATCATTGTTTTCATACAAATCACCTCAATGCTTAAAAGCCTAGGTCGTAAAGTCGTTCTAAAGCCCGATAAAGAGAATGGGCATCTTGATAGGCGCAGGCTGCAAAAAGAATATAGGTCCAACGGATTAGATGTTTTGTTTCTTCCCAGGCGGGTTTTTGGTCACTTTTTTCTTCCAGCCTAGATTTGACCTTATGTGTTCCATAGCTAGAAACAATAAGCACTATTAGCCCAATAAGACAAATGGCTCCTTGAAGATATGCAAAATGAGGTGACGGATCGTCAATCCAATTGTCCAAAAAAAATTGCACAAAAACAAGATAAAAAATATGGTAAGCTAAGGCTAGGTTCCTCCATCGTTTTAAAGATGATTGGTCTCTATCCATGGAGTTTTTCTCTTCTCTTGTAGCTTCTTTTCGTTTTTTATCCATCAAAAGTCACTCCTTATCCCTTACAAGGCCTGTAGAACTTCTCTTACCCCTGGTCTACAGATAGACTGTAAAATAAATAGAAAATCTTTTGTAATTCAATAGATGAACTCTATTTATTCTTTATTATAGACCTATCTTTACGAAAATTCAAAAACTTTCTCTATCCTTTCTCTTACCCTTTTGCTAGTCCAATGTCCTTTTCAATGATATAATTGACTTTAGATTTTATTTAATGGCCTTTGAAAGGAGGATATATGTACCAAGAAGATATTAATCAACTCCTAAAGGGAGCAAAAGCAAAGTTTACACTTTATCGCCACCATCCAGGAGGATTTTTTCTTTCTTCTATCTTGGCTGGTTTATACATTGGCTTTGGCATTTGTTTTGTCTTTACCCTGGCTGGTCTTTTGGGGGGTTTTCTGGGAACCAAGGTCTTAATGGGTTTTTGTTTTTCCCTTGCCTTGTCCTTGGTGGTTCTGGCTGGGTCTGAACTCTTTACTGGAAATTGCCTTGTGATGACCCTTCCTCTGGCAAAAAAAGAAATTTCTCCTAAAAGTTTTCTTGCTTTTATGGCTTATTGCTGGCTGGGAAACTTAATCGGAAGCCTCTTGTGTGCTCTTTTATTTCTGGGAGCGGATCTTTACTCCCCCGCCATCCAAGAAGCGGTTCTTTCTGCCGCTTTGGCAAAGACGAGTCTTGATTTTTTCCCTCTTCTTTGCCGGGGCATTCTCTGTAACATCTTGGTTTGCTTGGCGATTTGGTCTTGCAACCGGATTAAAGATGGGGCTGGAAAAATTTTAATGATTATTCTCTGTATTGCTTGCTTTTTTATTTCTGGCTACGAACATAGCATTGCCAATATGACTTTATTTTTTATCAGCGGTTTAGGCGGCGGATCCATTCCCCTCTCTGCTTATGTCTACAATCTCTTGGTGGTGACTTTGGGAAACTTTATTGGCGGTTCCCTCTTGGTGGCCCTACCTTATTTGTTAATTAGTAGAAAAAAAGAAGATTCTTACTTAAAGTAAAGGAGACCTTATGTTATTTTTTGATTTAGACGACACGATCTTGGATACAAAGACCATTAACCGAAATGTCTTTGTAAAAATCCACCAGGATCTTCAAGTCCCCTTGGACTTGGATGATTTTATGGGAACTTTCCGAAGGATTCTTCGTGTGGCTATGCTTCGGCATTTTGATTTTCTTCCCAACGAAAGTATTGGCATCAATCCCATGGACTATCTTATGACCCAAGAGCCTTATGAACCCCAACATATGGAAGCTTTTAAAGAAGATGTTTGGACCCAACTAAGAGATCTTGGTCTGACTTGCACAAGAGAAACTTTCTTCCAAACCATCTTAAACCACAGGGAGGACTTTTCTTCTTTTATTCCAGGGATGGAAGAGGTCTTAAAGGAAGTAGCCAAGCTGGACTCTTTGGGCCTAATTACCAATGGGATTTCTGAAATCCAACATGGGAAGGTCCAATCCCTGGGCCTGGAAAAATCTTTTAAAAAAATCTTTGTCTCAGGAGACTTTGGCTATGGAAAACCAGACCCCCGCTTTTATCAATTTGTTCTAGATGAAGTTAAGCTCGAGGGCAAGGACTGTATCATGATAGGGGATAATATTCAAAATGACGTTCTAGGGTCCATGGCCATGGGTTTTCAAGCTATTTTCTTTAAGGAAGAAAAAACCCGCTACTTGGTTCCCCAGGCCAAAACACCTCAAGAACTCTTGGAAAAAATTAAAGCTCTTTACCACTAAAAAAGGACCCTTGCGGGTCCCTTTTTTTAGCGATTTCGCATAATGACTTCAATTTCTTCTTCGTTGATTCCCACCATGGCTTCTCCTAAGTTTTTGCTTACTTCTGCAATCACTTCTGGTTCTTTATAGTGAGCAACAGCTTGGACAATGGCTTTGGCTCTTTGCTTTGGATTACCAGATTTAAAGATCCCAGATCCAACAAAAACGCCTTCAGCTCCGAGTTGCATCATAAGAGCTGCATCTGCTGGAGTCGCTACTCCACCAGCAGAGAAGTTAACAACAGGTAGTTTTCCATTGTCTTTTACATATTTTAACAAGTCGTAGGATACGCCAAGCTCTTTGGCTCTTGTAAATAATTCATCATCTCGGAGGGCTTGGGTTTCTTGGATTTCACGATTCAAGGTCCGCAAGTGAGTTACAGCATGAACAACATCTCCTGTTCCAGCTTCTCCCTTGGTCCGCATCATCATAGCACCTTCTTGAATCCGGCGTAGAGCTTCGCCTAGGTTCCGACATCCACAAACAAAGGGAATTTGAAAATCTTTTTTGTTGATGTGGTTGACTTGATCTGCTGGAGAGAGTACTTCGGATTCATCGGCCATATCCACACCAATGGCTTCTAAAACTTGCGCTTCTACAAAGTGACCAATTCGCACTTTTGCCATAACAGGAATATCTACTGCTTCCATAATTTCACAAATCATTTGTGGATCGGATGACCGACTAACGCCACCTGCTGCACGAATATCTGCTGGTACTCTTTCTAGGGCCATAACTGCTACAGCGCCTGCTTCTTCTGCAATCTTTGCTTGTTCTACATTAATAACGTCCATGATGACGCCACCTTTTAGACTTTCTGCTAACTCTTTATTGAACTTTTTCATAACCAATCCTCCTTGAATTTTTAACGTTATCTTAAGTTTAAGTTAAGACTGGTATGTTTAAAAGCTCCAATTTAAATGTTTTTTATGGTACCAGATTTTTATTCCACTCCCTTTAAAGCTTCCACCATATCTACCTTCTTCAGGTAGCGATGGACTAAGAGCATAACTAGGAAGGAAATAAAGAGGGTGATGCCTCCTGGCAAGAGATAGTTCCACCAGGTTAAAACAGGATAGAGCATGGCATCGTCAGGAACCACTACTTGGAGGACTCCCCAATGGAGAAGTTTCCCCACAAGGCCTCCAATAAAAATCCCCAGGATCGTTAGGGTCCATGTTTCTCGATAAACGTAGGCCGTTACTTCTTTAGGATAAAAGCCCAGAACCTTTACAGTTGATAATTCCCGGATTCTTTCTTCGATATTGATGTTGGTGAGGTTGTAAAGAACAACCAGAGCCAGGGTGGTACTTAAAACTAAGACAATCAACACCACCACATTTAAAGACGAGACCATATTGTTTACCATGGTTTCCACTTGGGTCGAGTTGGAAATTGACACAACACTCTTATAGGGTTCGTAGTCCCTGGTAAAGGCCTTTTTCCCTTCTGGACTTCTGTCTTTTAACTGAATCAAATAGCCATTGGGCTGGTAGTTTGTTTCCATAACTTGCCCGTAGTAGTCTCCTGTCATATAGACGGCGTGGCCAGCATAGTTTTCCAAAATTCCTGCCACACGAATCTTTCGGTAAATTCCCTGGTCATCTTTCACTAGAAGTTGGCTTCCTTCTTTTAAGCCTTCTAATCGAGCCAACTTTTCTGTTACCAAGGCTCCCCGCTTAGGAAGTTCTAAGCTTTGGCCTCGGGGTTCTCTTAAGGCAATTAAGCCTTGAAAGTCTTTTTTGTGCGTACTAATCAGACTGATACTTCGGTCTCCTTGGCCTTGGGTGTCCATGGAAAGAAGAGAAAAATGGACGGGAACTTTCTTATCCACTTGCCTATCTTTTTGTAAGTTTTCTTCCATCTTTTCATAGGATTCTCGAGATAGGGCTTTTTCATAAATCAAGGTTATATCGTAGGTAGAAAGCTCCTTAAATTGAATACTGATTAGTTGGCTTACTGCACTATAAATTCCAAAACCCAAGACCAAAAGAGCCATACAACCCATAACCCCTGCCAAGGTCATGAGCATCCGCATCTTATAACGAAAGGTATTTCTTGCCGTTACTTTTTGTAAAAAAGTCATCCGCTTCCAAATGGGGCTAATTCGTTCTAATAAAATTCTTGTTCCCTTTACAGGTGCCTTGGGCCGCATTAGAGAAGCTGCCGATTCTCGTAAAGTTCTTCGGGTGATGATATAGGCCACTAAACCTGTACAGGCCAAGCCTACCAAGATGCTCCCTACTAAGATGAAGGGATAAAATTTTATTTCAAAGGGATTGATGATGGTCCCCATGGAATAAGCTTCTCCAATAATCTTAGGCAGGAGAATATTTCCTACTAAGGCTCCTAAAACCCCTCCAATGAGAGCTGCCAAACTTCCATACCGATAAAATTTTTGGGCAATTTGTTTTTTATTGAAGCCCAGAGCCTTCAAGGTCCCCATTTGCACCCGGTGTTCTTCTACCATCCTGGCCATGGTCGTTAGGCTCACTAACATAGAGATGGCAAAGAAAAAGAGGGGAAATATCTTGACCATGGCATCCATACTCCGGGTGTAGCCCAAGTAGTTAAACACCCCTGGGTTGGATAGGCGACTATAGATGGTGTACATGGGTCGTTTTAAAATCTTCAACACTTCTTGGGCATCCTTGATGTCCATTTCTGCCTGGTCAAACTCTTTTTGGGCCTTGGTGGATTCTTCCCCATAGTCCCTTTCTCCTTCTTGAAGCTTGGCTTGACCCTTTTCCAGGTCTTTTCTAGAAGCTTCCAAGCGGTTTTGTCCCTGAGCTTTTTCCTTTTCTAGCCTTTGACTAGCTTCTTGGAGTTGGTCCTTACTGTTTTTTAACTTTTCCAAACCCTGAGCATATTTCTCTTTTCCAGAAGCTAGGTCCTCTTTTCCTGTAGCTAAAGATTTTTTTCCATCTTCCAGCTTAATTTTCCCGTCTTCTAGGGCTTCCCGGGCATCTTGGAGTTTAAGATAAGAATCATCCAACTGGGCCTTGCCTTCTTTTAATTGCCTTTGCCCATCTTCTAGTTTCGCCTTTCCCTTATTTAATTCGGAAAAGCCATCTTCCAGCTGTTTTTTTGCCCCTTGTAGTTGACCCTTATTTCTTTCCAGTTCTTCCTTGCCTTGGTTCAACTGCTTAAGGCCTAAGCGGTACTTGGCTTCTTCTTGGTCCAGGGTCTTTTTCCCCTCTTCCAATTTCTTTTTACCTAGGTCTACTTCTGCTTGTTTTGGGGCAACTTGTTTTTCATAGGCTTCTAGAGCTTGATTTGCCTCAGCTAGGGCTTTTTTTGCTGCCTTAACTTCTCCTTCCAACTGGGCTATTTTCTCTAGATCAGGGTTTGGGGATGCCTTTAAATCTGCCAGGGCTTTTTCTCCTTTGGCTACAGCCTCTTTAGCCTGGTCCTGCGCTTCTTGAAATTGCCTGCGGCCCGAATCAATGGCTCCCTGGGCTTGATCTAACTTTTCCTTGTTTTTTGCCCATTCTTCATAGCCTTGGTCCAGCTTTTTTCGTCCTTGGTCTAATTTTTTCTCATTTTCAGCAATCTTCAGGGCTCCATCTTCCAGTTTTTTTAGACCATTTTTATAGTCTTCTTGCCCTCGAAGTAATTTTTCTTCATTAAGCCGTAATTCCTCTTGTCCTTCTTTAAGGCGACCTTCCTCTCGGTTTAATTGGTCCAGGCCTTGACGATAGTCGTGGACTCCTGCTACATACTTTTCTCGCCCAGCCCTGTATTCTTCTTCTTTTTCAGCCAAGAGTTTTTCGGAGTTCTTTACTTCTTTTTCTCCATCTTCTAATTTGTTTTTATTTTTTCTAAGCTCCTCTTCCCCCTGGGCCAGGTCTTTTTGTCCCTTTCTCAGCTTGGATTCTCCCTTGGCAATTTCTCTTTGGAAGGTGTCCCGACCTTTTTGATAGTCCTTTTTCCCTTGGTCCAACTTCTTCCTCGCACTGACTAGTTGGTCCTTAGCAGCCCGGAGTTTATCTCTTCCAGATTGAATTTCCTCTTGGCCTTGGTCAATCTCCTCTTGAATGTCTTCTTCCATTTCCT
>JASBZN010000038.1 GCA_029983435.1 Urinicoccus sp.
TTGGTTGGCAACGACCTGGGAAAGTAGGATATTGCCGGACAAAAGAACCAGCTTCGATGTTTGCTCACGAAGCTGGTTTTTGTTTGTTTAAAAAGAGCTTTGACAGAAGAAGTCTTTTATGCTATGCTGACTTTAGCGATATAAAGTCATGCGATATATTGTTAAAAAAAAAACATGGAGGCGATTATTATGTCAAAAAGAAAACCAAAATTATGGGAAGCATTATTTCCTATGTTTGCAATGGCTGTTATTGTTGTTTATTCTATGATTGTTTTAAAAATTGAACCACATATTCCAATAGTGATATCAACGATCATAGCTGCTTTCATGGCGTGGAGAGTAGGTCTAAGTTGGGAAGAAATAAGAGATGGAATGACGAGTTCAATTTTCCGTGCCATAGAGGCATTAATTATCGTAATGTGCGTAGGGATGTTAATTGGTTCTTGGGTTCTTTCGGGGATTGTTCCAGCAATGATTTATTATGGCTTGGACATCATTAGCCCGAGATTTTTTTTACCAACAGGATGTATTTTATGTGCGATTGTTTCTGTAGCGACAGGATCAGCTTGGACTTCTGGAGGAACAGTAGGTGTCGCTTTAATGGGAATTGGGGCAGGTTTAGGTATTCGGCCAGAGATAACAGCTGGTATGGTTATTTCTGGAGCTTATTTTGGCGACAAAATATCTCCCTTGTCTGACAGTACAAATGTTGCTGCAGCTGCAGCGGAAGTAGATTTGTATGAACATGTAAGAGCGATGTTATATACGACAGTCCCCAGTATGATTATTGCTTTAATTATTTATACAGTAATAGGTTTAGGTCATAAACCAGAAAGTTATAGTTTGCAGCTGGCAGATAATATGCGGCAAGTGTTAATTTCTGAATTCAATATTACACCTGTTTTATTTTTGGGGCCAATTTTTGTTCTACTGTCTGCTTGGAAAAAAATTCCAGCAATCCCATCTTTACTGGCGGCAACAGCAGTAGGAGGAGTGCTAGCCTTTATTTATCAAAAAACAACTTTAGTGACTTTTTTGGATGTACTCTTAAATGGTTATACTGGTAATACGGGTATGGAAATAGTGGATAAATTGCTAAGTCGGGGCGGAGTTAATGGGATGATGTGGACAATATCCCTAATTATTTTTGCCTTGAGTTTTGGTGGCATTTTAGAAAAAGCAAAATTTACTGACGTTATTTTGGAACGAGTTATGAAGTTTGTAAATGGAACAGGATCTTTGGTACTTACAACGATTATAACGGGTATATTATGCGATTTTGTCCTAACGGACCAATATTTAGCCAACATAATACCAGGACGCATGTATTATAAATTATACGATGAAATGGGTTTGAAGCGTTCCTATTTATCAAGGACATTAGAAGACGGAGGAAGTTTGTGGTCTCCAATGTTTCCATGGAATGGTTGTGGGGCGTATCAATCGGCAACTTTAGGAGTGTCAACTTTTGCATATTTTCCCTTTGCGTTTTTAAATTTAATTAATCCAATTATATCAATTATAATGGCTTACTGCGGAATTTTTGTTTTTAAAAAAGGAGATAAGAGGCCATAAAGAGAGGGAAAGGCCCTTCTTTTATCCACAATGTGAATAAATAGAAGGGCCTTTCTTTTTAAAATCCTATAAAAAGGAAAAGATTACCCACAAACTCACAAGTTATCCACAAAAAAGCTCTCTTTTACATCCACCCCCAAGGCTTGGATCTTCTGTCCAATTTTGGGGGTGGCTTAAGTTAGAGTTTTTATTTTTGGGCTTTGATAAAAAATACAGGACTAATATCGCCTTTTTTCATACGGTTTTCTTTTCCAAGTAGCTTATCTAAGTAACCTTCTTGGATTTTTAAAAGGATTAAGGTAGAAAGAGAAACTTTTTTGTTTGAAAGTTTAAAAGAAAAGGGGACAGCTTTTTTAGTGTTTATTGGGATAGTAAAGTTTTAAGAGTTTTTATGATTTCTATAGATTTTGTAAAAGAAAAGATGTAGAATTTTAACTTTTTAATTTTTTTTGAATCGGGTATACTTATAAATGAAAGTTTCTTCAAAGGATTCTAAAGGTTTTGGAGAAAGGAAAAATTTACAGGAGGAGTTTCATGCCAATCAAGGTAATTTTTACCAACCAAGACAAGTATCGGAAGGAATTTTTACAGGGAATATTGCGAAGGTTAATTTTCTGGGCGTATTTTGTGGGAGTTTTAGGTCTTCTTTTTGCATGGCTTAAATATGGACCAGAGAATTCTTTTCAAGCAGGGGTTTTATTTACTGCAGGTTTTATGTCTATTGCAGTGGGAATTTTTATCTTGCCCTTAACGTTAAGGGAATTTAAAAAGCAAGAGGATAAGTCCACAGGCCAGGAAGATAAGGTGTTGATTCGCTTTTATGAAGACTATGCAGAAATCCACCAAGGAAATTCCCATCTTCGGGTGGACTATGTCCATCTGGAACGTATTTTTACAACAAAGTCTCTATATGTTTTTCAACTGGGAAAAAATTCTGGTTTTTATTTTCCCAAGGAGACGTTAAAGAGTCAGGATCAAGAAGAGTTTCAAGCTCTTTTAGAAGGCTCTTTTCATGATTTGCCTAGAAAACCAAGAGGGTTTTTTAGTAATAAATAATTTTTTATTAAGGAGGAAAAAAATGAAGCATAAGAAAGCTCTGTCTATGCTTTTAGCTTTTGTTATGGTTTTAGGTGTCTTTTTGAATCTAGGACCCATTGAAGCAGCAGAAGCAAAAGATATAAAGACAGTAACCATTTTACACACCAATGACACCCATGGTCGTGGACAAGAAAATCAAAAAGGTGAAGAACTTGGTTATGCCAAACTAAAGACTTTTAAATCAACCGTTGAAAATGCCATCTTAGTGGATGCAGGAGATACTCTGCATGGAACAACTTTTGCAACGATTTCTAAGGGACAAAGTATTGTTGATTTAATGAACGAAACGGGAACAGATGTCTTTGTTCCTGGGAACCACGATTTTAACTATGGAACAGACCGCCTAATTGAATTAACAAAGGCTGGGAAATTTCACACCTTGGCAGCCAATGTTGTAAAGGGAAACAAGCCTCTATTTGCAGATAACTTTGTAAAAGAAGTAGATGGCGTTAAAATTGGCTTTTTTGGTTTAGCAACACCAGAAACAAAAACAAAGTCCAATCCATTAAATACACAAGGAGTGGATTTCTCCAACTATATTGAAACAGCAAAACAACAAGTAGAAGCCTTAAAGGCGAAAAAAGTAGATGCTATTGTCTGTGTATGTCACATGGGCTTAGATAAATCTTCCGTGGAAAGATCAGACCTTTTGGCCAAGTCTGTTGATGGAATTGACCTAATTATTGATGGTCACTCTCATACAGATTTAAAAGAAGGTAAGTTAGTTAATAACACCTTAATTGCCCAAACAGGATCTTACTTCCACAATGTAGGAAAGGTAAGTCTAACGTTCAAAGATGGCAAACTTTTAGATAAAAAAGCAAGCCTAGTTCCCTATAGTAGCTTAAAAACCTTAACTCCAGATGAAAACATCTTAGCTACCATTAAAAAGGTAGAAGAAAGCAATAAACCAATTCTTGAAAAAGTTGTTGGTCGTAGTGATGTAGCTCTTGAAGGAGAACGAGAAAAAGTTCGAACTGGAGAAACAAACTTAGGAAATCTTTTAACCGATGCGATGTTAGAGGTATCTGGAGCAGATGTCGCCATTACCAACGGTGGTGGAATCCGCGCGTCTATTCCAGCTGGGGATGTTACGATGGAACAAGTGATTACTTCTTTCCCATTCTCTAACTATCCTGTAAAGATTGAAGTAAAAGGTGAAACAATCCTTAAAGCTTTAGAATATGGTGTAGACAAGGCACCAGAAGTCGTTGGGAAATTCCCCCATGTTGGTGGTATGACCTTTAAGTATGATAGCAAACAAGAACCAGGACAAAGAGTTTTTGATGTGAAGGTAAAGGGTCAAGCACTGGATGTAAATAAGACCTATGCATTAGTAACCAACGACTTTATGGCTGTTGGTGGAGACGGTTATGAAATGTTTAAAGGAAGCAAGGAATTAGGAATTTATCCTCTACTTTCTGAAGTATTGGCAAAATATATTGAAAAACACTCTCCTGTGAAACCTGAAGTTCAAGGACGGGTTATAGAAGCAGAAAAAGCTCCAGGACAAGAAAAACCAGGAAGTACAGAATTTACAGACATCAGCAACCACTGGGCAAAAGACAAGATTGAATACACTGTTTCCAAAGGCTTATTTGCAGGAACAAGCAAAACAACTTTCTCTCCAGATGGCAAGGTAACTCGTGCAATGTTTGTTACTACTCTTGGACGTTTTGAAGAAAAATTAGCTCCTTTAACAGGAACAGATAAAAATGCTTTTAAAGATGTAAAGGCAGATACTTGGTATACAAAATATGTAAACTGGGCAGCTGCAAACAACGTAGTAAGTGGTTTTGGTGACGGTACCTTTAAACCAGACCAAGAAATCACTCGCCAAGAAATGGCAGCAATGATGACAAGATATGCTCTTGAAATGAAAAAACAACCCGTTCCTCTTATTTTGCCAGAAAAATTTAAGGACGATAAGGAAATTGGATCTTGGGCAAAAGACTCTATCTACACAGCGGTATCCGCTCGTTTAATCTTTGGTACTCCAGAAGGAAAATTCTTACCAACACAAGGAGCAACTAGAGCAGAACTTGCAAGTATCCTTTATAATTTAAGCGAAAACTTTAACTGGTCTAAAAAAGACCAACCAGTTGTTACAGACCAACCAGTAGAAAAGGAAACAGAAGAAAAAACAACAGAAAAGAAAGCAGCTTAAGTTAAGGCTAGAGGAAAAATAGGAGGGACTCCCTCCTATTTTTTTATCCAAAAAAAAGAAAATATTGGAAGAAAAGACCTTAGGCACGACTAGTAAAAACTTCATTTTTTTAGTAAAATAAAGATGAATGGGGGTTTTTTTATGAGTAAAATGCTGAAGGCGGACTTAAGCTTACTTTTTGTCGCCATGGGCTGGGGTTTTTCCTATTATTTTGTAGACCTTGTCATGGAGGATTTAGGAGTATATGGGCAAAATGTCTACCGATTTTTTATCGCCTTTGTCCTAGCTTTGCTTTTAGGAAGAGGGAGGATTCAGCCCTTAAAAGGAGAGCTTCTAAAGACCAGCATTATTTTAGGGTCTATCCTATCTTGCGTGTACATAGGATCTACTTTGGCAGTGCGTTATACTACCATGTCCAACGCAGCTTTTTTAGCCAGCTTGATGGTTGTCTTAACCCCAGTTTTCTCTTTTCTTTACTATAAAAAAATGCCCCCTAAAAGAACAATTTTTTGTATTCTTCTCTCCTTTGTTGGAATTGCCTTTTTAACCCTGGGAGAAGATTTTAAAATCCAGGCAGAAAATTTTCGGGGAGATATGGCAGCCATCGCCTGTGCTATTGCTTACGCAAACCACCTCCTATATACAGAAAGAGCCATTCAAAAGGAAACAATTGACCCCTTTAGTCTCAGTGTTTATCAATTTTTAGTCGTAGGTTTTATTAATTTAATCCTCATGCTTATTTTTGAAAAACCCAGCGTCCCCACGACGCCTCTATCCTGGTTTGCCATCTTATTTTTGTCTGTTTTTTGTACAGGAATGGCCTTTATTTTGCAGACTCTGGCCCAAAGACATACTGTGGCCAGCCATGTGGGAGTGATTTTTTCCTTGGAGCCTGTCTTCGCAAGCATTGTGGCCTTCTTCCTGGCAGGAGAAGTCTTACTGCCCAGGGCCTATTTAGGAGCATTTCTCATGTTAATGAGTGTCGTCTTAATGGAAGTTCCCATAAAAAGAAAAAGTCTAGAATAAAGAAGTATAGAAGAAAGAGCCAAGAGGAGGTTCTAAATGGAAATAAAACAATTAAGCCTAGAAGAGTTTGAAAAATACCGGGAAATAAGCTACAGGTCTTATCCTAGCATTCGAGATTTTTCCCCCCAAGGCTACCAAGACTATGATGCTTCCGTTCAAGCCCTTATGAAAAATCAAGAGGAAGAATTATTTTACGGAGCCTTTGAAGATGGAAAAGTTGTGGGGATTATGCGCCACATTATTTTTCAAATGAATATTTTTGGAAAAATCAATGAAGTTGGAGGATTTGGCTATTTAGGAGTAGATCCCTTTTATAAAAAAAGGGGAATCGCAGGGAAACTTCTAGCATTTTTTGAAGAAAAAGCCAAGGAAAGGGGAAACCATACTGCCCTGCTTTTGCCCTTCCGCCCCGATTTTTATACCAAGTTTCACTATGGCTACTTAGGAAAAATGAACCAATACCAAGTGAGCCCCAAGTATTTGCCAGAAAAACCAGACCAAGTAAGAGTGAAGGAAATCTCTGCCAAAGAAGCCTTAATCTTTCGCCAAAATACCACAGCGCTCCTTCATGGCATGACCAAGCCCTTGGCCATAGAGGAAGAAGAGTTTGAAGATAATTTAAAAGATATTTACCTAGGAGCCTATCTGGATAAAAAACTCATTGCCTTTGGTAAATACCATTGGGAAAATTTAAATCCAGAAAATTACACCAAAAATGCCATTGTTGTTACAGACCTTTTATCTATTCATCCTTTGGGATTGCAAGGAATTTTAAGTCATTTTAAAAACCAATCCGACCAGGCGAAATATGTGGACTTTTTCACCCATCAAAAAAATTTAGAACATCTTTTGACCAACCCCACAGACCAATCAGACCACTATTTTGCCAATGGCTATCTCCAAACCAATATTCAGGCCATTGGTTTGATGGCAAAAATTTTGGACCCCGGCCTATTCTATAAGACCCACTACCAAGACCAACCAGCCATTGAAATCCACACAGAAGACAACATTTACAGGACAAGTTTAAATCCAAAATATAGCTTCCACTTGCCAGCCCGTTGTCTGCCAGCCCTTTTTTTTAAGGAAATGTCTTTTCGAGACTTTGAAGAATTAGGACTCATAAAAGTAGACGAAAAAGACCGAGAAGGTTTAGAAAAGATCTTTACTGGAGGCTTTACAATTTATAACAATGCAGATTTTTAAGACTCTATAAAGAAAAGTCAAAGAATGGCAAAAACCATTTAAATCCCCGTAAAAATTGGGTACAATAAGCTTGTAAGGAAAAACCTGAATAATAGGAGGTAAGCGATGATTACAATGGAAAAAATTGACTACGTCATTTCTGCCACAGGCAAGACCTATGACGAAGTTCGTAAAGCTCTAATCTATGCAGATGGAGATGTAGACGTAGCCATCGAAGTATTGAAAGCCAAAGACACAGAAGTTTTAGACCAAGAAGACGAAGGCAAAGAAGATAAAAAAGACTTTTACGACGGAGAAAAGATAAAAGATAATGTAGAAAACCTAGTCGACCAAGTGATTGCGGCGATTAAAGAAATTTGGAGAAAGGGAAATGCCAGTCGATTGGTGGTAGAAAATGGAGAAGGACGCACCGTTTTAAGCGTTAGTCTAAATGTTTCTGCTTTAGCCTTTGTGATTGAACCCCTTATTGCCATTATTGGCCTAGGAGCAACAGTAATTACCAACTATAACATTAAAATCTTTATGGACGACGGCGACGTGATTGATGTGAAAGAATATATTGGTGCAAAAAAGTAGACAGTAAATCCATACAGTCTTTAGCGGTTTTTGAATGGACCTTCAAAAACCGCTTTTTTTGTGGAAGTTATGAAAAAATCATAGTAGAATAAGAAGAGACGAAAAACAGCTAGAAATCACTACAATTAGAAATAGGATCGCCTAAAGGAGAAAAATTTGAGCAAAAAGAAATTAAAAGAAGTACGTATCGAAAAAACAGACTATCCCAACCTATCCCAAGGGACCCTAGAAGGACAAAATTTTCACTTTAAAGGAGGCCTTCCGGGTCAAGTTGCAGAAATTATTCCCATTAAAAGACGACCCAAATTCACCCGGGCAAAAATTCGGCAAATTTTAGAAGCTGCAGATTACGAAGTAGAAGAAGGCTGCCCCGCCCATGGATTTTGTGGAGGTTGCATTTACCAAAAAACCCCCTATTCCCTAGAACATAAAATAAAAGAAGACCAGTTAAAACGCCTTTATGAAAACTACTGGACAGAAGAAAGTCATCTTCTGGAAACTCTAGATCCTCACTACTATCGAAATAAGATGGAATACACTTTTGGTGATAAAGAAAAAGGAGGCCCCTTGGTTTTAGGTCTCCACCGGCGCTTTCATATGCACGAAATAGTAGATACGACTGGATGCCTAATTGCCCCTAAAGACTTTGAAAAAATTCGAGCCTACACCCAAGACTTTTATCGAGAAAAACAAGTGAGCTACTATCATCGCATGGCTCAAGTGGGAACCCTCCGACACCTAGTCTTACGAAAAAGCTTTCGAGAAAAAAAGATCATGCTTAACCTAGTTACCCAATCTCAAGAAGAAATTTACTTAGAAGAATATATCCAAGGCCTGGAAAACTTAGACCTAGAATGCCCTGTTACTAGCATTTATCACACCATCAACGATCAAGCAGGAGATGCCGTACTTTGTGACAAACTCATTCACGTAAAAGGAGACCAAGGAATTCAAGAAAAACTCATGGGCCTAAACTTTAAAATCACCCCCTTTTCCTTCTTTCAGCCCAACCCCATTGGCGTCGAAAAAATCTATGAAAAAGCCCTAGAATTTGCTGGAGAAACCAAGGGAAAAGCCATCTTTGACCTCTATTCTGGAACAGGGACCCTGGCCCAAATCCTAGCCAAAGAAGCAGAGAAAGTTTACGCCATTGAAATTGTCCAAGACGCCGTAGATAATGCCAAAGAAATGGCCGAAAAAAATGGATTAGACAATATAGAATTTTACTGCGGAGATGTGGGAAAAGTCCTAGAAGACTTTCAAGGGCAAGTGGATACCATCTTTGTAGATCCACCACGAGTAGGTCTTTTACCCCAAGCCATGAAAAATATTTTAAAAGCCCAAGCGAGAAAAATCATCTATATTTCCTGCAACCCAAAAACTCAAAAAGCCAATCTGGACGAATTTGTAGAGAATGGGTATAAAGTAGAAAAACTTTGTGCATTTGATCAATTTCCTGGGACAGTTCATGTTGAGAGTGTATGTATGATGTCAAGAAAATGAGATGAGAGGTTATAA
>JASBZN010000039.1 GCA_029983435.1 Urinicoccus sp.
CTAAGGGGTCAATAAAATTGTAGCTAGCCAACATATAAAAAGAGACAATGGTGGCGTGACCACACAGGTCCACTTCTTCTACTGGGGTGAAAAATCGGACCCGGTAGTCATTGACATCCAAACGCTCTATAAAGGCTGTTTCAGACATCTTTAGCTCCTTGGCAATGGCAAGTCTTTCTTTGTCTGTAAGCTGCCCTTTATCAATAACAACTCCTGCTGGATTCCCCTGAAAGGCTCTTGGAGCAAAGGCGTCAATAAGATAAAACTTATATTCCCTCATGACTCGATCCTCCCATCAATTGGTCCATAATACGTTCTAAATCATCATTATTGTAATAGTCAATTTGAATTTTCTTTACACGTCCTGTGGTCCTTAAACGGACTTTAGCCCCAAGATGTCTTGTTAGTTGTTCTTCCACATCTTCAATAAAAATGTCTTTTTTCTTCTGGGTTTTGGGTTTTTTCTTCTCAAGGGTTTCTTCCGTTTCCAGAATGGTTTGGCCGCTTTGAATAATTTCTCTAGCCTTGGCTACTTGTTTTTTCGGGTCCTTAATCTTTAAAAGGAGCTTTCCATGACTAAAGCTTAAATCCCCTTTTTGTAGGTAAGTTTGAACTTCCTCTTCTAATTTCAAAAGGCGTAGGAGGTTCGCAATGGAAGAACGGTTTTTCCCAATCAGATTTGCCAAGTCTTGCTGGGTTAAATGGTGGGTATCCATCATCGCTCTTAGGGCCAAGGCTTCTTCAATAGGGTTTAAATCCTCTCTTTGAAGGTTTTCGATTAAGCTAATGGCATCTGCCTCTTGGTCACTTAAATCCTTAACTAAAGCTGGTACCTTTTCTAGGCCTGCTTGTTTTGCCGCTCGATACCGTCTTTCTCCAGCAATAATTTGGTACTTTTCTCCTTGTTTACGAAGAATGAGGGGTTGTAGGACCCCATGTTCTTCAATAGACTCTGCTAGGCCCTTTAATTCTTCCTCATCAAAGGTCTTTCTTGGCTGTTTTTCGTTGGGAAAAATATCCTTAAGAGGAATTTGACTCCCTTGGTCGTTTTTAGTTTCTAAAATTGTTTGTACTTCTTTTGCATCTTTAAAAAAACTGTCTAATCCACGTCCCATGCTCATTTTTTATTCGCTCCTTTTACCATCTCTAAAGCTAAATCTCTATAGGCTTTTGCTCCAGCACTCTTGGGAGCATAGGTGAAAATATCTTGACCATAGGATGGCGCTTCTGCAAGCTTAACATTCCTTGGAATACTTGTCTTATAGACCAAGGTTTTAAAATAGTCCTTTACATTTTCTACCACTTGCATGGAAAGGTTGGTCCGACCATCATACATCGTCATAACCACACCATTTAGGTCCAAGTCTTGGTTGTAATTTTCCTTTACCAGCTGGATGGTATTAAAAAGCTGACCAACTCCTTCCAAAGCATAATATTCGCATTGGATGGGAAGTAAAATTTCCTTAGAAGCAATTAAACCCATTAGGGATAAAATCCCTAGAGATGGGGGCGAATCAATCAAAATGTACTCATAGTCTTGGCAGTCGTTAAGAGCCTCTTTTAACCGGTATTGCCACTTCCCTTCAATGGCTAGGTCCATTTCTAAGCCCGCTACATCTCCATGGGAGGCTAAAATATCCAGTCCCTCTATTTTTGTATGTTGTAAAATATCTTTGGGTTTTTGTGTCCCTTTAATGACGCCGTAAATACTTTTTTCTGGTACTTTATCCAAACCTAAACCACTGGTAGTATTGGCTTGGGGGTCTATATCGATAACGAGAACCTTTTTTCCCAATAAGGCCAATGCAGCACTTAAATTAACAACTGTCGTTGTCTTGCCAACACCGCCCTTCTGATTAAAAACAGTTATAATGTGGTTCATGTTTCCCTCACTTCCTATACTCTAATGATAACAGATTTAAGGGTTTTTTTGTAGATTGTAGCCCTACTTTAAAAAAAAGATTCTTAAAAAAGGATCCATAAAAAAGCAAAAAATCAGCATGCCAGAAAGAACTTCTTCTGGCACACTGACTTTTTATCCGTAGGCACGCATATAAATTTTTATAACATCTTCCATTTTTGCTTCTACTGGGTTTCCTGGAGTACATTGGTCATTTAAAGCTGCCACCACAAGACTTGCCCGTTGGTTTCTTCTGTAAGCCCCAACTTGGTATAAATATCTTTTTTCGGATTAGCAATGACATGGGCAATTGTTACTTGTTTCCCTGGTACAAACTCTTGAATAATTCGTTGTTTTAATTCGTCCATGGATTTTACTCCCTTTCTATTGTTCTGAATTTTCTCTTTTATCTTCAAAAGCAAGCTTTTTGCTTGTTTTATCATTATAACCGATTTCTACTGTTTTTAAAACATTATTTATTTTTGTTCCACGTGGAACATTTTTTCTTCTTCCTTGTTTCTCTACTTTTATAATGACTTATTAAATGTCCTACTGGGTTGAAAACAAAATTTTCTTGGTTTTCTTTTTATTAAATCCAAATTTTAGCTTTGTTTGTCTTTGTTTGCTTTGAAAGACCCATTCTTTAGAATGAGCCCCTTAAAAATCCCTTGGTGTCCTTACTTGTGTTTTTTCATATCATATGAAAATTATAGGAATATATTTTTTGCTCTACTTCTTTTCGATTTGCTAGTTTTTAGTAGTTTTCCATCTTTATGTTCTCTCGAAAATCTCATTAGTGCATCTTATTGGTGGCCTGCCATCCTATTTATGTCTATTCCTGGAGTTTAAAGTTGACGAGTGTGCATTTTTTTAGTAGAATGCTTGTAATTCTAGTTAGCTGGATTTTTTGAGTTCTTTGTTTTTACATATTAGTCGGATAGTTGTTGTGGTTTTTTATCTTCACTATGTTGATTTATCTAATAAAAAAAGCAACTAAATGTTCCACATGGAACATTTAGTTGCTTTTTTCTTTTTCCCGTCTCTTTTCTCTCCTTAATTCTATTTTTTTCTTCTTATAGTCTTTGTTAAGACAATATAAGAAATATAGGGTCGCTACTAGGCCTGTAATAAAAATTAGAAACTTTACAGTAAAGGGTAGTCTTGTAAAAAGAGAAGTCATCCCTATATAGCTAGTGACAAGTATTAAAAGAAAACTCAAGTGCCAAAATTCCTTGCTTTTATAAAAAATAGACAGAGTATATATGCCCATTAAAAGATAAAAAATCCAAATCATAGGCCAATTGGTTGTTTCCTAGGCTTTCCGCCAGCTCTTGGGTATTGTTTAGGTGTTGGTTTTACCTTTGTTACTAACACTAAGGTGTGTTTAATGTCAAAAGGCAGGTCTACTTCCTGAATTTTTACAAGTTTTCCCCCTAGCTTCTCTAGGGCTTTTTCTCCCTGTTTTGCTTCTTCTGAAATGTCTGGACCTTTCATGGCCACCATATAGCCTCCAACTTTTACAAATGGTAAGTTATATTCGTAAAGAGTTGCCAAGTTTGCCACCGCTCTGGATGTCACCAAATCAAAAGACTCTCTGTGCTCTGCTTTTCTAGATAATTCTTCAGCTCGGCCATGAATGGCATGAATGTCTGTTAACCCTAAACTTTCAATGGACTCATTAAGAAAAGTTACCCTCTTTTTTAAAGAGTCTAAAAGGGTTACTTTTAAATCCTTTCGGACAATCTTAACGGGAATTCCTGGAAATCCAGCTCCCGTCCCAACATCTAAAAGGTTTTTTGCTTTTTTTACCTCTTCCAAGTGGAGAAGAGATAAAGAATCCATAAAGTGTTTTACATCAAATTCTTCATCTTCTGTAATCGTCGTTAAGTTCATTACCTTATTCTTTTCTAAAACTAATTTTTTAAACTTTTCGAATTGTTCTAAAGTTGAAGAAGCATCTAAGGCTTGTAATTCTTCCTTAAGCATGGGTTGACCTCTTTTTACTTTCTAGATATATTAATAAGACGTTAATGTCTGCAGGAGATACTCCCGTAATACGACTGGCTTGGCCTAAACTTTCAGGGCGGATCTTTTCTAGTTTTTCTCTAGCTTCATTCCGAAGCCCCTTAACTTCTTGATAGTCAAAATTCAAGTCTAATGGTTTGTTTTCTAGTTTCTTTACTTGACGGATTTGTTGAGCTTGTTTTTCAATGTAACCCTTATATTTAATTTGTATCTCCACTTGCCTTTTTATGTCTCTACGAAGATCTTTTCTTTCAGGGTCAAAGATTTTTGTCTTTTCATAATCTAACTCTGGTCGACGAATGAGTTCTTGAAGGCTTACCCCATTTCTCAGGGGAGTAGAAGAGAGTTTTTCTAATTTTTCATTATTTTCTTGGGTTGGATTAATTCGAATGGCCTCTAATCTCTTTAATTCTTCTTTTATTTTTTCCCGTCTATCCACCATCATTTTATAGCGGTCTTGATCTACCAAGCCAATGTTATGGCCTATTTCTGTCAATCGTAAATCGGCATTATCTTGTCTTAGTGTCAGTCGGTATTCTGCCCTAGAAGTCATCATTCGGTAGGGCTCTTTGGTTCCCTTTGTAACTAAATCATCAATTAAAACTCCAATGTAGGCTTGGGACCGGTCTAGAATTAAAGGATCTTTCCCTTGAATTTTTAAGGCTGCATTAATACCTGCTATGAGCCCTTGGCCAGCAGCTTCTTCATAGCCTGAAGACCCGTTAATTTGGCCTGCAAAAAATAGCCCAGAAATATCCTTATGCTCTAAAGATCTCTTTAAGACTGTTGCATCAATGGCATCATATTCAATGGCATAGGCATCCCGCATAATCTTTACATTTTCTAAACCTATGATTTCCTTATACATTTTCTTTTGAACTTCTTCTGGAAGGGAAGAGCTAACCCCTTGAACGTACATCTCTTTTGTACTTAGACCTTCTGGTTCAATAAAGACTTGGTGGGCACTCTTGTCTGCAAAGCGAACCACCTTATCTTCAATAGAAGGGCAGTAACGAGGCCCCGTTCCTTCAATATCTCCTAAATACATGGCTGCTCGATTGATGTTTTCTCGGATGATTTCGTGGCACTTTTCTGTTGTATAGGTTAAATAGCAAGGAACTTGATCTATCGTCATATCCTTATCAAAATTTATGAATGAAAAGGGTTCAAATTCCTTGTCACCTTCTTGGATTTCCATTTTTGAAAAGTCAATAGAATCTTTATGGACCCGGGCTGGCGTCCCTGTTTTTAGCCGCATAATAGAAAGTCCCAAGTCTTTTAAAGAAGAGGTCAACTCATAAGATCCCTTCATGCCTATGGGACCAGAGGGGTAGTTGAGTTCTCCCATATAAATCCGTCCCCCTAGGTAGGTTCCTGTGCAAACAACAATACAAGGCGCATGGTAAAAAGCTCCTGTAGTGGTTACTACCCCTTGAATCTGGCTATCTTCTACGAGGATCTCTGCCACATCTCCCTCTTCTAAATCAAGATTTTCTTGATTCTCTACGGTTTTTTTCATTTCCTCGTGGTATTTTCTTTTATCTGCTTGAACCCTTAAACTGTGGACTGCTGGCCCTTTGGATAGGTTGAGCATGCGGTTTTGGATAAAGGTCTTATCTATATTTTTGGCCATTTCTCCACCTAGTGCATCAATTTCTCGCACCAAATGTCCCTTTCCAGTACCACCAATATTTGGATTGCAGCTCATGGCTACCAGAGAGTCTAAATTTAAGGTGAGCATAAGAGTTTTAAGACCCATTCTAGCGCCTGCCAAGGCAGCCTCTGTCCCTGCATGCCCCGCTCCAACAACTACAATATCATAATTTCCTGCATCAAATCGACGTATTTTACCCATATCTTTTCCTACTTTCCGATGCAAAATTCGTGAAAAATTCGATCTAAAATATCCTCTGTTAAAGTTTTTCCTGTAATTTCCCCAATGGAATCTAGGGCTTCTTTCACATCTACCTCAATACAATCCATGGGAATGTCCATTTTTACTGCATCCTTAATGGCTTCAATGCTCTTTTTGGTTCTTCTTAAGACATCTAATTGCCGGACGTTTGTAATAGCTAAATCTTGAGAATCTACTTCCCCTGTATAATAAAGCTTCTTTAAAGCTTCTTCTAGGTCTTCAATTCCTTCCTTATTTAAGGCACTAATAGAAAAGACTTCTTCTCCTTGGAAAAACTCCTTCATTTCCTGGTCTTGAGATCCCTCTGAAAGGTCTTGCTTGTTGAGAATGTAAAAGACCTTCCGCCCCTTTAACAAGTCTAGCAGATTTTTATCTTCTTGGTCCAAAGGACGGGATTGGTCAAAAAGAGCTAAAATAATATCGGCTTGATCCATAGCAGCTACAGACCTTTCTACCCCTATTTTTTCTACCTTGTCCTCTGTATCTCGAATCCCAGCTGTGTCGATAATGTGTAAAACAACATCATCTAAACTAATATACTCTTCAATAGAATCTCTAGTTGTGCCTGGTATATCTGTTACAATGGCTCGATCTTCTTTTAATAAAACGTTTAAAAGAGAGGATTTTCCAACGTTGGGTTTACCCACAATAACTGTCTTAATTCCATCTTTTAACATTTTACCACGAGATGCCGACTGAATTAAATGATTGACTCTCTTATCTAAATCTTCACTTATTTTTTCCAACTTTTCTCGATTTAAAATTTCAATGTCATCTTCTGGAAAGTCAATATTAGCAACAATGAGGCCTGAAAGTTCCATTAATTTATTTTCAATTTTTCTAAATTCTTCGCCTAGAGCACCACTTAATTGAAGCATTCCCTGGTCATAAGCCTTACTAGACTTAGCATCAATTAAGTCAATAACAGACTCTGCTTGGGATAAATCCAAACGTCCATTTAAAAAGGCCCTTTTGGTAAATTCTCCTGGTTCTGCTAATCTTGCACCTAATCTTAAGCAGTAGTCCAAAACTTTGGAAAGGGCTATTCGGCCTCCATGGCAGTAAATTTCTACCATATCTTCTCGAGTGTAGGTTCCTGGCCCCTTCATAAAAACGCATAAAACTTCATCTATCCTATGATCGTTTTCTACAATATGACCATATTGCAAGTAACGATGTTTTTCTAAATCCAATGGCTCATTATTTTTTGTGCGGAACATTTTCTGTCCCAAATCTTTTGCCCTATCGCCACTTAAACGAACAATTCCTATCCCGCCAGATCCTGTTGCTGTAGATATTGCAGCTATTGTTTCACCCAAGTTTTTTCCTTTTCCTTTCTATATCAAAATAAAAGACCCTCACTTAGGAAGGTCTTTAATCATAGTCTCTTTGTTTTTGAATCGTTACACGACGATGAGGATCGCGGCCTTCTGAATAAGTCATTACTCCGTCTATATCCTGGATTGCTGCATGGATAATCCTGCGCTCTGCTGCATTCATAGGTTCCATGCGGACATTACGACCCGTTCTAAGGACTTTTTTCGCCGTTTTTTCTGCTAGGGAAATAAGTGTTTTTTCACGTTTCGCCCGATAGTTACTTGTATCTAAAAATACCCGTGTATATTCATCTTGATCCTTATTTACGATTCGTGTCATTAAATATTGAATAGCATCTAGGGTAACGCCCCTTTTACCAATAACAATACCTAACTTGTTTTCATCACCTAAAATTTCAACATCCAGATAGTCTTCTTTTTTTTCAACTCTTGTTTCTACATCAAGACCTAAGACTGTACTTAAATACTCCATCAATTCAAGTATTTTTTCTTTTTGATCTTCAAAGGTATAAGTAGAACTTTCTTTTGTTGTTTTTTCTAAATCCTTTTTAGCTTTTTCTTCCCAGTCTTTTTCAAGCTTTTCTTCAACTACTGGAGACTTTTCCTCTGAATGCTCAACTTCTTGAGTCGATGAAATTTCATCATCCGTTTCAATCCCCTTTAATTCTTCATCTTGTAGGATAGACCGGACAATATTTTTTGTATCTACCTTTGTTGTAAGTTTAATAGTTGCTTCTTTTGATCCAATTAATCCTAAAAAACCCTTGGAAGCTTCTTGTAAAACCTCAACTTCAACCTTTTCTCGACTTGTATTCAGTTTTTTAAGCCCTTCTTCAATAGCTTCTTCAACTGTATCCGCACTTATTATGACATAACTCATTTTAGTCACCTCACCATAAAAAAGTCCTTAATCTACCCCTAATTTTTCTTCCTTTTTCTCTCTTTTTCGTCTTTTTTTTCTTTTGCTTCTTCAACGGCTTCTTCTTCGGCATCATCAATTGATTTATAGCTAATAAGCTGTTGAATAAGCGTAAAAGCATTGCTTACAGACCAGTAAAGAGCGATTCCTCCAGCTAGACGTTGTCCTGCAAACAAAATCATTACAGGCCCCATGTAGACCATCATCTTCATCATACCTTGTTGTTCTGACATTTCTTGCATTTGTGGATTTGTCTTAGCTTGGATTTTTTGCATAAGTTTAGAAGTTATTAAGGTTAGAATAGCAGCCACAAAAGGAAGAATCATTGTTTTATCCACGTGTTCCAAGTTTGTTAAATAAAAGAAATTTTTCGCCATACTTTGGTAAAGGCTTGGATCGGTAAAAGCATATTTTTGTGGTTCTCTAAATATCCAGAAAAAGGACAAAATAATTGGGAATTGAATAAGTAGAGGTAAACACCCTAGTAAGGGATTATGATTTGCTTCCTTATAAAGTTGTTGCGTTTTTAAAGCAAGTGTTTGCTGATCGTTTTTATATTTTTCTTGTAATTTTTGTACTTCAGGTTGTAATTCAGCCATCTTACGCTGACTTTTTGTCTGCGCAACATTTAAGGGTACCAATAACAATTTAAAAATAATGGTTGTTATAATTACCGCTAAAGCATAATAGCTAATATACTTGGGTTCCTGAGGTATTGCCGTTTCAAGTAACCGGTAAATGTAAAAAAGTACTTTACCTAGTATCGTTGCTATGAAACTTATCAAATTAAAATCCTCCTTCTAGGGTAGAGGGTCGAACCCTCCCGCGTGGAAAGGGTGACACTTTAAAATTCTTTTTACCGTTAATTTTAAAGCTTCTATGAAAGAATATTTTTCAAAAGCCTGT
>JASBZN010000040.1 GCA_029983435.1 Urinicoccus sp.
GTACTCTATTTTTATCCCCTTGGTTGAAGTCCATGGACAAGAGGCCCTTTTATTTGAAAAAAGATCCAGTGCGCTTCGTAGGCAACCAGGGGAGATTTCCTTCCCAGGAGGGGCTATTGAAGAAGGAGAAAGCCCTGAAGAAGCGGCTCTTCGCGAAAGTATGGAGGAGCTGAAACTTTCTAAAAACCACTTGGACCTCTATGGAGAAATGGATTATCTGGTGGGACGAGATGGTTTTATTATCCGGGCCTTTGTAGGAAGGATTAAGGGCATTGACTGGGAAGATATTCAACCCAATCCCCAGGAAGTGGACCACGTTTTTGCTGTTCCTCTGGCTTATTTTTTAGAAAATCCTCCCAAATCTTATGCTTTAAAGACACAAGTTCAACCCCAAGGAGCTTTTCCCTATGAATCGATTCCAGGAGGGAAAAATTACCCTTGGACTGGGATGAATGAAAGGATTTATTTTTATTATTGGAAGGAATATATTATTTGGGGGCTAACGGCAAAAATGGCCTTGGGCTTGGTAACGATGCTTAAGAAAGAAGACGGAAAAGGCCTTGTCACTAAATTGTAATAATTAAATTTTAAAGGATGAAAACCGCTTGATTACAAGGATAGACCAAGCGGTTTTTTTTATTTACGCCAAGAAAAACTTTATTTTATTGACAAAAAGAAACAAAATGGTTACAATAGTACTTGTGAAATTTAAAGAAGTTACAAAATAGTAACAAAATAGACAGAATTGTAATAAATATTTGGAGGTGTCAATAAAACATGAACTGGCGCAAAAGATTTAGTGTCTTAGCACTAGGCGGTGTAATGGCAATTACCCCCTTACTAACAGGTTTTATCGATCAAAAAATTACTATACAACTAAATGGAACAGAAAAAGAAATTAGCCTAAGTGGCGAAACTCTTTCAGATGCTTTAGAAGCAGAAGGAATTTTACTTAATGATAAAACATGGGTTTCTCACAAATTGGAAACGCCCATAGAAGAATTGGGAGATAAAAAGGTTGTGGTTTCTCAAGAAAGAGACCGGGTGATTATCGTAGATGGACAATTAAAGAAAGTACGGGTTGCAGGAGATACTGGAGCAGGAATTTTAGGTGCTGCAGGTATTTACTTAGGTGAAGAAGATGTCGTTTTACCAAGTCGGGACCAAATTATCCCCTCGGGAACGCTGATTCAAGTAACCACCCACCGAACTAGTAAAGAAACACAAGAAAGAGAAATTCCCTTTACGAAAGAAACAGTCCAAACCAATGAACTTTACCAAGGAGACAGTAGGGTAATTCAAAAGGGAGTTAAGGGAATTGTGAAAGACCAAGTCGAAGTGACAAAAATCGCAGGACAAGTAACAAATTCTTTCGTTGTAGCTAGCCAAGTGGTTCAAGAAATGGTTCCTGAAATTACCCAAGTGGGTACGAAGGAAAGACCAAAATTAAATACTTATTCCAAGGTTAACTTCCAAGGAAAAAAACAATTAAAGAGAATTGTAATGCAAGCAACAGCTTATGATCCTTCAGCAGGTTCTAGAACAGCAATGGGTACCAGAGCAAGAATTGGTGCTGTGGCTGTAGACCCTAGAGTGATTCCACTGGGAAGTAAACTTTACATTGAAAGTGCAGATGGATTCCAATCCTATGGTTACGCTGTAGCAGAAGATACTGGCGGAGCCATTAAGGGCAACAGAATTGACTTGTTCTATGGATCCAATGCAGAAGCAAGACGTTTCGGACGCCGAAACGTAGTTGTCTATGTATTAGAAAAATAAAAGTAAGTGGTGGTTGAGAAACCATCACTTTTTTTATGGAAAGAAAAACTTAGTTATTTAATTATTTTGATTTGGGTATCTATAAAATAGAAAGAGGTGAAGCAATGCTTAAACGTATTTTAATTCCAATTGATGGATCTAAGGCATCGGAGAAGATTGTTCGTGTCGCTAGAGAACTGGGTGAAAAATTTGAATCCGAGCTTTATGTGATGACAGTTATTCCAGAAGTTAGTGTCTTTGAACAATATCCTTCGGCTTTTCCCTATACCATTGAGGTGGCCAAGGCCAATAAGGAAAGAGCGGAATTTGTCATAACAGATATTGAAAAAACTTTGAAAGACTATCCCTATAAGGTGGAAGCTTTTTATACAACTGGAAGTGCATCGCAAGAAATTGAACGAATAGCCACAGAGAAAAAGGTGGACTTAATCGTGATGGGTAACCGAGGCTTAGGTGCCTTCTCTAGGACTCTTTTAGGTAGTGTTTCATCTAAAGTTTTAAACCAATCTAAAGTGTCTGTTTTAGTTGTAAAAGATAAGATAGAAGAATAAAAAAATGGGATAGGCACCTATCCCATTTTTTTATGTCTAAATTTTAAGAAGATAAAATCTTCTTCTTGGGGAGAAAATTTCCCATAAAAAAAGTTGCAAGGTCCTTGCAACTTTAAAGCTTATGTAAACTCCACAATGTCGTTTCTTCATTTAATTCAGACCCGCCCTAATATAAGGTGGGTATCTTACTAACTGCTCCTAACGTCCCCTCAAGGGGGCTTGTTATTTATCAGCTAGACACAGATTCCCGTGTCTGAGATGTCGGTTGAATTATAATGAAGTCCATCGAGCACCGTAGAGTTTTCTTTCCTTTATTATACAATGGTTTTGTAAAAATAGCAAGAAAGGGGAATAAGTTCCAAAAGGTCCCTAGGAGTCTTGGACCTGAATCCGCCTGTGTGTAGGATGGGGTAGTCTTTCTATATTTTTGATTGTTCATTTTTCTTTAAAGGGCTTTTAAATTTTATAGAGTCCTTGACTTTCAAGGGGAAATAGATTAAAATAGTTTAGAAAAAGTTGAAGAATAAAAATCAGGAGGGCACAATGACTCGTCAATCCAATTTTATTAGACCGTCGGATTGGTCTACAACTGAATATGAAGAAGCATTTCGACTAGCAGATCTTATTTTACAAAAGCCGGAGGAGTTTTCCCATTCTTGTGAAGGTAAGGTCTTAGCTAGTCTTTTTTTTGAACCATCTACAAGAACTCGTCTTTCTTTTGAAGCTGCCTTTAATCGTTTAGGGGGCAGAGTGATTGGTTTTTCAGACCAAGGAAATACATCCACAACCAAGGGAGAAAGTCTTTCAGATACCTTGCGTATTATTGAAGGTTATGTTGATTTAATTGTTATGCGGCATTTTTTAGAAGGTGCCGCTTTTTTAGGGAGTCAAGTCCTGACTAAGGTTCCGATTATTAATGCTGGGGACGGCTCTCACCAGCATCCAACCCAAACCTTAACGGATTTATTTACCCTTCACAGATACCACAAGTTGGATGAGGATTTAACCATTGGCCTTTGTGGCGATTTAAAATTTGGGAGGACGGTTCACTCTCTTATCGAGGCTTTGGAAATTTTTGGGGGACGCAATTATGTCTGTATTTCTCCTAAAGATTTGGCGTTGCCAGACCATGTGAAGAGTAAAATCACCAAGGGAAAGGTGACATATGTAGAAGACCTTTCTGAAGTAATGGGAGACTTGGACGTCCTCTATATGACCCGGGTCCAAAAGGAACGGTTTGTTTCAAAACAAGAGTATGAACGCTTAAAAGATTTTTACATTTTAGACCAGGAAAAGATGCAAAGGGCAAAAAAAGACATGATTGTCATGCACCCTCTTCCCCGGGTGATGGAAATTGAAAAGTCCCTGGATAGGGATCCTAGAACGGTGTATTTTGAACAAGCTCATTTGGGGATGTATATTCGGATGAGTTTGATGATGCGGTTATTGGGGGTTGACAAATGATTAATGTCTCAAAGATTCGAAAGGGAATTGTCATTGACCACATTAAGGCCGGAGACGGAATTAAGCTCTACCGAGCCTTAAACCTGGAAAAAATTCAAGGGGTTGTGGTCTTGATGGCAGGGATTCCCAGTGAAAAAATGGGAAAAAAAGACCTGATAAAAATTGAAACAGACTTTGACTTAAATACGGACCTGGTGGGTTTGGTGGCACCTTCTAGTACGGTAAACATGATTGAAGATGGCAGGGTTAGTAAAAAGGAAAAAATTTGCCTACCAAAAAAAATTAAGGGAGTGCTAACCTGTATCAATCCCGCCTGTGTAACGAACCATCAGGATGTAGATAAGCTTTTTGAATTGGAATCGGAAGACCCAGTTCGCTATCGTTGTTGCTATTGTGATCAAGTAATGAGGTCGGATCGTGGCTAAAGTAATCAAACAAGATAAAATAAATGAAAGAACTTATGTCTTATGGTTGGAAGAAAAGAAAAAACCGGAGCCAGGACAATTTTACATGGTCTATCCCCAGGATGGAGCAAAAATTCTTGGCCGGCCCATTAGTGTTTTTGACTATGTTGACGGAAAGTTGGGTCTTCTCTACGAAGTAGTCGGAGAGGGAACCCGAGAGTTTTCTAGGCTAGAAGCTGGAGACCAGGTTCGGGTCTTAGGGCCCTATGGCCGGGGGTTTCATATGGATTCTGATAAAAAGGCAGCTTGTATTGCCGGTGGTGTGGGCTTGGCTCCGTTTATCTATCTTAGTCGCTTTTTAGCTGGCAAGACCCCTATCTATTTTGGGACGAAAGATGACACAGGATTTGCAGATTATCTAAAGGACTATTCCATTGAACTCATAAGCCAAGTTGGGGGCTATATTACAGATATCGTTCCCTATGAAGACTACGACAAGTTTTATACTTGTGGGCCGAGGGTGATGATGAATGTAGTTCTAAAGCAGTGTAGGGACTATGAAAAAGACCTAGAACTTTCATTAGAAGAAAGAATGGGCTGCGGCTTTGGAGCTTGCTTGGCCTGTATCTGCCAGGGAAAAGAGGGACGAAAGAAAGTCTGTCTTGACGGGCCGGTGTTTACAAAAGAGGAGTTGGAACATGCTTGAGATAAATTTAGGATCGGTCTTTTTAAAAAATCCCTTAATTATGGCATCAGGGACTTATGGCTATGGAGAAGAATACAAAAGATTTTATGATCCATCCATTGTGGGAGCCATCTCTTCTAAGGGCTTAACCTACCATCCAAAGGATGGGAATTTTGGTATTCGGATTTGGGAAACGCCAGCTGGGATTTTAAATTCTATTGGCTTGGAAAATCCTGGGATTGACCATTTTTGCCAGGAAGAATATGCAGAGATGAAAAAGATAGATACAGGTCTTATTGTGAATTTGGGAGGCAATACCCGAGATGACTATTTAAGGGGTGTAGAACGTCTTAACCAACTGGATATTGACTTTATTGAACTGAACATCTCCTGCCCCAATGTAAAGGAGGGGGGCCTGCTCTTTGGCTTAAAGTGCCAATCGGCTGGGGAAATTACCCGGGAAGTTGTCAAGCGGTCCAAGCACCCTGTGATGGTGAAGTTATCTCCCAACGGGGATCCTGTGGCTGATTTGGCCAAGAGTGTGGAAGATGCTGGAGCCGCAGCTGTTAGTTTGATTAATACTGTCCAAGGGATGGCAGTGGATATTAAAAAGAAGAAGGCGGTTTTTGACAATGTCTATGCAGGCTTGTCGGGACCTTGCATTTTCCCCATAGCCCTAAGGATGGTTCACCAAGTAGCGCAAGCGGTGGATATTCCCGTTGTAGGTTTAGGGGGGATTCGTTCAGCAGAGGATGTGCTAGCTATGATGATGGTTGGAGCTCAGGCTGTGCAAATTGGTACCATGAACTTCCATGACCCTATGTTGGTTCCTAAGATTCTTCAAGATTTGGAAGACTACTGCCAGAAAGAAAAATTAACAAGTATTCAAGATATTGTCGCGTGTATAAAGTGAGGGGGAACGATGAAAACATATTTGCAATTAGAAGATGGTACGCTGTTTGAAGGCATGGCCTTTGGTTACAAGGGCAAGGATGTTGTGGGAGAATTAACCTACAATACTGCAATGGTAGGCCATCAAGAGTTAATGACCGACCCATCTTACTATGGGCAACTGTTGGTTTTTACTTATCCTTTAATTGGGGCCTACGGCTTTAATTTAAGTGACGAACAAAGTCCTGAGATGCAACTTCGAGGAGTTATCTGCCGGGAAAAAATTGACCACCCAAACAACTTCCGTTATGAAATTAATGTAGATAATTATTTAAATTACCACAAGGTACCAGGGATTTATGGAATTGACACCCGGGCCCTTACCCGCTATCTTTTGGAACACAAGACTGTCCGAGGCGTGATTACGCAAAAGCCAAAAACAGAAAGTGAATTGAAGGAACTTTTAGATGACTTGGACTTAAGTCGGGGAATTTTTGATGTCACTTGTGAGGAGGAAAAACACTATCCAGGAAAGGGAAAAAATGTAGCTGTTTGGGATTTCGGTGCAAGAAAGAGCTTAATTGACTATTTAAAAATTCACAACTGCTCCATTACCCAATACCCAGCCCAAACAAGTTTTGATAAAATTCTGGATGCAGGTCACGACCTCTTAATCTTATCCTCTGGCCCAGGAAACCCAACCATGGCGCAAGATATTATTTCAGACATTGAGCAAATTTTAGGAAAGATTGACTTGGTGGGGATTGGCCTAGGGGCCCAATTTTTGGCAAGGGCTTTGGGATGCGGCATCCAACATGTTCACCGCCACAAGGGAGAAGAAGCAATCTTAGATTTAAAGACGAAAAAAATTTATCGGAGCTACCAAAATTATCAATATGGCCTAATGGATGAAAAGGCCATTGAACCAACCTTTATTAATCTCTTAGATAAGACAACGGCAGCTTTTAAAGCAAAAGACTATCCAGCTTGGGGATTTATGTTCCAAGCAGAGGAAGACCCCTACAATGGAGAGTGCAACTTTTTATTAGACGAAAGAATTGGAGAGTGAGGAAATGGGAAAATTTGAAGGCGTAAAGAAAGTTCTAGTCCTGGGATCGGGTCCCATCGTAATTGGCCAAGGAGCTGAATTTGACTATTCCGGGAACCAAGCCTGCCAAACCTTAAAGGATAATGGGGTGGAAGTTGTCCTAGTGAACTCAAATCCTGCAACGATTATGACGGACCGGGGGATGGCCGATAAGATTTATATTGAGCCCATGACGGTAGAAGTCGTAGAAAAAATTATTCAAGAGGAAAAACCAGACCACATTATTCCTGGTATGGGGGGACAAACAGGCCTTAACTTGGCCATGGACCTGCACGAAAAGAAGATTTTAGATAAGTACAATGTAAAAGTTCTGGGAACGCCTATTTCTGGAATTAAAAAGGGAGAAGACAGAGAACTCTTTAGGGAACTCATGGAAGAAATTAATGAGCCTTTGATTCCATCTAAAACAGTGACTGGTCTCGATGAAGCTTTGGAATATGCAGAAGAACTGGGCTACCCTGTGGTAGTAAGACCGGCCTTTACCCTTGGTGGTACAGGAGGCGGAATTGCCAAGACGCGGGAAGAACTAATTGAAATTGCAACAGGAGGTCTCCACCGGTCTCGGGTCCACCAAGTCTTAATCGAAAAGTGCATTACTGGCTGGAAAGAAATTGAGTTTGAAGTCATTCGGGACCACGATGGCAACAAGATTGTGGTTTGCTCGATGGAAAATATTGATCCTGTTGGGGTCCATACAGGGGATTCTATTGTTGTGGCACCAACCCAAACCCTAAGTCCTCTAGAATATGGGATTTTACAACGGTCAGCCTTTAACATTATCGACGCCGTAGGGATTGAAGGAGGATGTAACGTTCAATTTGCCCTCCATCCCACCTCTACGAAATATGCAGTTATTGAAATTAACCCCCGGGTGAGCCGGTCTTCGGCTCTAGCTTCTAAGGCGACAGGCTACCCTATTGCTCGAGTTGCTACAAATATTGCCCTGGGTTACCGCTTGGATGAAATTGAAAACCGCATTACAAAAGTAACTTCCGCAGCTTTTGAACCAGTGATTGATTATGTTGTGGTAAAAATACCTAAGTGGCCCTTTGATAAGTTTTACAATGCCAAACGGCAACTGGGAACTAAGATGATGGCAACAGGAGAAGTTATGGCGATTGGGTCTTCTTTCCAAAGTGCTCTTTTAAAGGGCTTACGGTCTTTAGAAATTGGGAAGTTCAGCTTGGAACATGCTGGTTTGGCAGATAAGTCCCTACAGGAATTAAAAAAAGAAGTACTGTCTCCATCGGATGAGCGACTTTTTGTCTTGGCAGAACTCTTAAGAAGGGGCTACAGCATTAAACGTCTAGGCTTAGAAACGGGAATTGATGAGTTTTTCCTCTATGAAATTGCAGACATTGTTAAGAGGGAAAGCGAGTTAAAAGAAATGACCAAGGAAGACTTGACAGAAAGCAAGTTAAGAGACTTGAAAAATAGAGGATTTTCTGATGTAGCCATTGGAAATTTTGTCGGGGAATCTCCTAAGTTTATTTATGAACTTAGAAAGCTCTATAATATTACCGCTTCTTTTAAAGGGGTTGATACCTGTGCTGGCAGCCTTCTCATTGACTCTCCCTACCTCTATAGTACCTACGACTTGGATTCAGAAGAAAAAGAAATTAAAAAAGACGGTAAAAAGGTCTTGGTTATTGGGTCCGGTCCTATTCGGATTGGCCAAGGGATTGAGTTTGACTATTGTTGCGTCCACTGTGTTCAAACCTTAAATAAGTTGGGCTATCAAACCATCCTGATGAATAACAACCCAGAAACAGTTTCTACAGATTTTGACTTAGCCGATAAACTTTACTTTGAACCCCTGACTATT
>JASBZN010000041.1 GCA_029983435.1 Urinicoccus sp.
GGTTTTGTCTGTAAAGATTTGCTTTTTCTCACTCTTGTGGTAGGTCTTCACCTGAACTCCAGATTTTTTTAAATGGTCCAGTTCTTTAATGATTTCTGGATCATGGAAAAAAGTGACGAGTTCATGCGCCGTTACTGGTCCCATATCGGGAATGTTCAAGAGGTCCTCTTCTTTTGCCTCTTGTAAATTTTCTAAACTTCCAAAGGCCTGAGCCAGGTCCCTGGCAGTTCTTTCTCCCACCTGGTGAATCCCCAGGGCATAAATAAAGTGGTCTAGGTCTGGGTTTTTACTGGCTTCAATGGCATCCACTAAGAGCTGGGACTTCTTGTCACCAAAGCCCTCCATAGACCGGAAGTCCTCAAAGTTTAAGCCGTAAAGGTCTCCCATAGACTCAACTCCCTTTTCTGCCATGAGCTTGGCTAAAGTTTTTTCCGACAAGCCCTCAATATCCATGGCTCCCCGAGAAGCAAAGTGTTGCATTTTTGCCAAAAGCTGGGGTTGACAGGATAGAGAATTGGGGCAAAAGATATGCACTCTCTCCTGAACAATCTCTGCATGGCAAAAGGGGCAGTATTGGGGTTTTTCTATTTTTTCTGTGGGCTCATCTGAAGGGACTGTCCCCATAATTTCAGGAATGACGTCGTTACTCCGCCGTAAAAGAATCCGGGATCCCAATTCCACTTTCTTCCGTAAAATGTCATCGTAGTTATTTAAGGTAGCCCGGCGAATGGTAACCCCTTCAATATTTACTGGGTCAAACTCCGCTGTAGGCGTCACCTTCCCCGTTCGGCCAACATTCCAGTGGACCTTTCTTAAAATTGTCGTGGCCTCTTTGGCAGCGAACTTATAGGCAATGGCCCAGCGGGGAAATTTATTGGTAAAACCTAAAATTTCCCGGGCCTGGGTTTCGTTAACCTTAATGACAACCCCATCTGTTAAGACGTCTAAATCTTCTCGAAAGCTCTCCACTTCTTCAATTCGCTCAAAAACTCCCTGAAGGGATTTTTCCAAGTGAAGATAGGGGTGAAGTTTTAGCCCCAAGGACTTGATTTTTTCCTTCATTTCCAAGTCGCTAGTAAAGGTCCTTTCAGGATGGTAGCCGATATTATAAAAATAAGCAGTGAGTTTTCTTTCCTTCACCACATTGGGATCAAGATTTCGCAGGGCCCCAGCAGCGGCATTCCTTGCATTTTTTAAAGGTTCCTTAGCGGTTTTATTGTAGTCTTCCAGGGCTGGTAAGGGCATCAAACCTTCTCCCTGGATTTCCAAGGTTTCGTCACCATCAATGGAAAGAGGAATCGAGGGGATGCGGCGAATTTGCTCTAAAATTTCTTCCCCGACTCTTCCGTTTCCCCGAGTTGCCCCATGGGTCAAAAGGCCTTTTTCATAAGTCACATTAATAGTTAGTCCATCAAATTTTAACTCTACCACATAGGAAAGGTCTTTTGTATAGCCAGCATCAGATAAAATTTTTAGGTTTCGCTTTTCCCAAGCCTCAAGACTTTCATAGTCCTGGGCCTTATCCAGAGAATAAAGTTGGCCCTTGTGGCGGTATTTTTGAAATTCTTCTAACACTTGGTCCCCTACCCGAAGGCTGGGGCTGTTGGGAAGAACTTTCCCTGTTTTCTTTTCCAAATCCACCAAGGCATCATAGAGCTGGTCATACTCGCCATCACTGACCAAGGGTTCATCCAAGGTATAGTAGGCTCTGGACCATTGGTTTAGTTTTGCAACCATCTCTTCCATAGTCATGGTCTTATCACCTCCAAGGGTGCAAAGGACAAGAGCAGCTTTTTAAGGCCCTTCCCTTCAAAAGAGACCACTACTTCGGTGTCTTTTCCTTTTTCCTTTAAAGAAACAACCATTCCCTCTCCCCATTTTTTATGGCGAACCTTGGATCCAACTCGGATGTCCTTTTTGGTCTCGGATTGGTAGTCTGGATTCTTTTTCGGTTTATTTTCATAGTCCAAGGCTTCCCCCTTGTACTTAGATACTTGAAGGTAAGAAGATCGGCGAGGACTTTGGTCTGCTTCTTCCAGATACGTATTGTAGGCATGAATTCTTTCTAGCCCCGACCCCATCTCATCAATAAAGCGACTGGGCCGGTTGATAATAGTTCGTCCATACATCAGGCGGTTTCGAGCACTGGAAATATAGAGTTCCTTTTTGGCCCGGGTAATGGCAACATAACACAGTCTCCGCTCTTCTTCCAAGTCCTCCTCTTCTTCCTCACTGGACCGGATAAGGGGGAAGACCCGCTCTTCCATACCCACCATAAAGACAACGGGAAATTCCAAGCCCTTGGCAGCGTGCACCGTCATGAGTTGAACGCTCCCTTGGGAATCATCCGTCTTGTCTACATCAGATAGGAGAGAAAGAGAAGTTAAAAATTCCTCTAGTCCCTCTTCAGGATGGTCCTCTTCATAGGTCTTTGCTGCAGAAAGTAACTCTTCCATATTGTCTAGACGGTTTCTAGCTTCTGGAGTGTTTTCTTCTTTTAAGGTCTTTGCGTATTCCGTTTCATAAATCACCGCTTCCATCAAGTCAGAAATTCCAGCCTCTTTGGCCTTTTCTTGAAGCAGATGAATCAGTTGAACAAACTTTTCAATATTTTTTCTCGCACGAATTTTAACATCCTTACTCTCCATCTCTTCCATCACTTGGAAGATGGATTTTCCCTCTTGCCTTGCTAGAGCACGCAACTGGTCTAGGGTTCCTTCTCCAATCCCCCGTTTGGGAACGTTGATTACCCGACTCAAGGATAAGTCATCTTGGGGATTTGCAAGAAGCGTCATGTAGGCCAAGATGTCTTTTACTTCTTTTCGGTCGTAAAACTTTAAGCCCCCTACCACCTTGTAGGGAATCCCCTCTTGCATAAGGTATTCTTCAAAGCCCCGAGACTGGGCATTGGTTCGGTAGAGGATGGCCATATCAGAAAAAGAATAGCCCTTGTGTTGGCGCTGGATAATTTGATTGACCACATCCTTATTTTCCTCTTGCGAGTGGCTGTACTCCCGGTACTCCACCTTCTGTCCCTCTTCCAAGTCTGTCCAAAGATTTTTATCCCGGCGGTTGGGGTTGTTGGCAATGACCTCATTGGCCAGGGCCAGGATATTTTTGGTGGACCGATAATTTTGTTCCAACAAAATGACCTTGGCCTTGGGAAAGTCTCTTTCAAAATTCAGGATGTTTGAAATATCCGCCCCCCGCCAAGCGTAAATCGATTGATCGTTATCCCCTACCACGGTAAGGTTAGGATCTGGCTGACAGAGGAGCTGGATGAGCTGGTACTGGGTGGCATTGGTGTCTTGGTATTCATCTACAAATAAGTAGTCAAAATGAAATTGGTAGTAGGTTCGAACTTCTTCATCCCCCTTTAAAAGATCTACCGTATAGAGGAGGAGGTCATCAAAGTCCATGGCATTATTTTCTCGCAATTTTCTTTGGTAGGCCTGGTAAATTTCACCAATTTTTTGGTCATAAAAATTATCCATGCTTTTAGGGTCCAAATCCTTGGCTTGGATTCCCTGATTCTTGTAAGAGCTAATGGCCGATAAAATGGCCTTTTCCTTAAAGAGCTCCTTGGATAAATCCAACTCTTTCACCGTTTCCTTCACAGCCCGGACCTGGTCCGACCGGTCATATATAGAAAATTGACTGTCAAAACCCAGACGGTCATGGTAGCGCCTTAAAATGCGGACACAAATAGAGTGGAAAGTTCCAATCCACATCCCCTGGACAGAAGACCCTAAAAGGGTCTCTACCCTGTCTTTCATTTCATTGGCTGCCTTGTTCGTAAAAGTAAAGGCCAGGATTTGATAGGGGCTAACCCCCTTTTCTTCAATTAAATAAGCGATTTTTCTCGTTACCGTCTTGGTCTTTCCAGACCCTGCTCCTGCCAAAATCAAAAGCGGCCCTTGGGTTTGTAAAACAGCCTGTCTTTGCTCTTTATTTAATTCGTCCAGTTGATTCATTTTATCCTTCACTTTCATCTGCTCTATTTTCTTCTGCCCACCAATGATTTGCCAGTACACTCGCCAAAATATACCCCGCCACTGGCGGAACAAAAGAAAGACTTCCTGGCTTCGACGTCTTGGGAAAGTCCTCCGACCGTTTGGGAGACTCTTCCGAATAAACCACAGGGAAATCCTTTAGTCCTGCATCCTTACATTTTTTTCTTAAGCTCCTTGCCAAGGGGTCCACCTTGGTCTTATAAAGACTTGAAATCTGAATCTTCTCAGGATGGAGCTTATTTCCCATGCCCATGGAAGATAAAAGGAAAAAATCCCTCTCCTGGGCAAAGGCGTATAGGGCAAGTTTGGCTGAAACATCATCAATACAATCCACCACACCATCATAGGAATCGGTGAATTTAGAAAAATCATCCTTTAGGACCATAGAGTATCCCCTAAGCTCCACCTGGGGATTAATAGCCAAGGCTCGCTCCTTAGCCACTTCCACCTTGGACCTTCCTAAGCTTGCTTCTGTTGCTAGGATTTGCCGGTTGAGGTTACTGGCGTCAAAGACATCGCCATCCACCAGGGTAAAGTGATCGACACCCAGGCGAACCAAAGCCTCCAAGCAAGCACCGCCAACGCCCCCTAGACCAAAAATCAGGACGTGTTTATCCTGAAGCCTTGAAGTAGCGTCCCTTCCTATGACCATTTGTGTGCGTATTGTATCCATGTTTCCTCCTGTTTATATCTTATTTATTATACCATAAGTCACAAAGGCCTGCCTTGGATTTGAGAGAAAATTCCCAAAGAAAAGCCCCAGATAAGACTTCTCTGGGGCAAGACTTTTATGAATATTTTCTTCTATAAAAAGAACCGGACTTTCGTCCGATTCTTTTTACTTGTATTTTTATTTCTTTAATTCTCGAGCTTGTTGTGAATACCAATTGTCATAAGCTGTACCTAGAGGTCTATACTTAATTTTCGTTCCTGTTGGGTTGCCATTTACGTCGACAAAGGTTTGAATTTCATATTCTTGCCCACGAATCAAATTATAGCGTCCACTATCCTCTAACTTAAAAGTCATTCTTCTTTCATAAGTGTAGCCAGATTCTAGACGTTTTGCGGTATATTCAATTAATCCACCGTCTGCATCTGCACTTATAATTTCGATCTTTCCAATATAGTAGTTGTCTACACCTTCTACTATTTCAATTTCTTCGACATATCCATTATCCACCTTAATATTAACGAATTTACCGCTCAAATTATCTAGGTTGCTTTGTGTTAAAGGACTGGATACAAAACTACTTCCATTTTTCAGGATCTTTGCGTTCTTCTTAATACGATATTCTACTCTTTGTCCATTGCTTTCGGTCAAAACTAAGGTGTTACCTTCTACAGCAGAATAACGCGCATCATAAACCCGTCCCATAGTTTCACCATCTTGTCCCAAAGAAACAGAATCAATTACCTTATACTTCATACTATAACGAACTCTTTCCCCTACTCTTGGTAGGCTGAAGTAGCGATCGGTTACATAGTAGGTTTCTTTTTCACCATTATTTAACTTTATGGTGATTTCTTTTTGGGCAGAGTATTTTTTCGAATCTTCTAGCTTTTCAACGGTTCCTTCAAGATAGCCTTTTTCTCTTTTATAGACCTTAACTTCTTTTAGTTCTCCATTGATGGATTTTAATTCAACAATGTCATCTTCTGTAATATAGTTTAAATTGTAGTTTAGGCCATAAGAAGTTACTTTAATATCTCTTGGTAGGGTAAATTCTTTCGATCCTTGGCCAATTAAATCTCCTCGGAAGAAGTCCACACTGCTTTGGTTTTCTGTATAGTATAGGGTTATACTATCTCGGTTTAAGCGAAGTAAACGACCGTAAACAGAAGTTTCAACCTTCTTTAATTCCACTTTGGTAGCTAAACGGCCTGTAAGGTGTAAGTTTTTATCTACTTCTCGGTAGGTTACCTTCACTTCTTGACCTTCTTTTAGGTCTTCTTCCTTGGCATCTTTTCCGTTTAAGCTAAAACTTGTGGACTTATCATAGTTAAAGGCCATTTTTTCGCTGCCTTTTTCAACAACAAATTGCTTGCTGCCAATGGCGTCTGTTACAAGGGTTACCTTTCCTTCAAAGACTTTACCTTGGGCCATTTTTTCGTTGTACCTATAGGCATCGTAGGTAATCCGAGCCATTTCGTCCCGGCGGATTCCCCGGTTTCCTTCAAATTTACCGTTGGCACCATAAGCATCAAAAACCCCTGCATCCACTAGAGCAGATAGGTATTCTTTGACATCTTGGTTTACTTTTGCTAGGTCACTTTGTTTTAAGTTGGAAGTGTCTTTTTTCCTTTCCAAGTTCAAGGCACGAGCATAGTAAACTGCTACGCTAGACCGGTCTGGAACTGCTGTAGGATAGAAAGAAACCATGCCATTTTTCTTGGCTTCATTTAAGGTTTCTACACTGAGAACATTTTTGTAAAGGGCAACACAAATAGATTGTTGTGCCCAGCCTGGTACCTTGGCTTGACGGACAACTTCTCCGTATTGGGCCTTGGCATTGGCTGTTTCTTCTGAAGAAAGGTTAATCACACCTTCAATTAACCGCATTACTTCTAAAAATTGAACTTGCTTTGCAGGTCCATAGGTATGGTCTGAATATCCGGCAATCACACCACGATTACTCATTTCGTCAATATAGGTGTAGGCCCAGTGGTTGCTGGGTACATCTTTAAATTGTGCCGCTTGAATAAAAGTTGCTGGTGCAAGGACTGCAGCAGATAAAGCGACTGCTAAGGTTCTTTTTACTACATTTGATTTCATTAAATAAATCCCCTCCTTAAAGGTTCCTTTTGATAGTTCCATTATAACATAGGATTTGCCCTTAAATATTACATTTTTATATCATTCCCTAAGGTCTACCCCTCATTTTATCTTATTTATTTCCCTTTTGTTGAAAAATTTCGTAGTTAAAATATCAATAATTTACAATTTTTTTCAAGAGTGATAAGATAGTTTTGTTCAGTAAAAAATCTTAAAAATTCAAAGGAGAGTGAGTTTATGATCATTGGTGTACCCAAAGAGATAAAAGAACAAGAAAGTCGTGTTTCCTGTACTCCAGCAGCTGTTTACCAATTGGTTCAAGCTGGCCATACGGTCTATGTGGAAAAAGGAGCTGGAATCGAATCTGGTTTTGACGATGATACCTATCAAGATGCTGGTGCCAAGCTTTTAGACCAAGCAGCAGATGTTTGGGAAAAATCCGACCTTATCTACAAGGTTAAAGAGCCTCTGGAATCCGAATACAAATACTTCCGTCCAGGTCTTATTATCTACACCTACCTCCACTTAGCTGCTAACCCAACCCTAGCTCAAGCCTTAATTGACAACGAGGTTGTGGGGGTTGCCTTTGAAACAGTAGAAGAAGACCATAAGCTTCCCCTCTTAAAACCCATGAGTGAAGTTGCCGGCCGGATGGCAGTCCAAGAAGGAGCCCACTTCTTAACCAAACCCAATGGCGGAAAGGGAATTGTCCTTCAAGGGGTGCCTGGAGTTCAACCTGCCCACGTTATTGTTGTTGGTGGAGGAACTGTTGGTACTGCTGCAACTCGGATTGCCGTAGGTATGGGAGCCAGAGTCACTGTCTTAGATGTTAACATTGAACGCCTAGGCGAACTCTTTAACATCTTTGGTGACAAGATTGAAACCCTTTATTCCAACCCCTACAACATCAAAAGGTGCGTACAAAATGCCGACATGGTTATTTCTACCATCTTAATCCCTGGTCGAAGAGCGCCTAAGCTCATTACAGAAGAAATGGTAAAGACCATGGAAGCAGGATCCGTTATTGTGGATGTGGCCATTGACCAAGGTGGGTCCACAGAATTAACAGAAAACCACCCCACCACCCACGAAAACCCCACCTTCGTTAAGCACGACGTCATTCACTATGCCGTTGCAAACATTCCTGGAGCCGTTGCTATGACTTCCACTGCTGCCCTTTCTAACTCCACGACCAAGTACGCCCTCCTTTTGGCCAACAAGGGCTGGAAGGAAGCTGTCAAAGAATCTGAAGGACTTCGCCATGGAATCAATACTGCCGAAGGTTATTTAACCAACGAAGGTCTTGCCGATGATTTAGGTCTTGACTATAAGGATTTACAAGAATTAATTTAAAAGTACCCCTAAAAAAGTATCAAAAGGGCTATGAGTTTACCCCTCATAGCCCTTTTTAGATGTTTTTTTATTTTTTAT